>NZ_JBYTEO010000021.1:0-107177 GCF_058791355.1 Pseudomonas sp. EB271-G4-1 | reverse complement strand
GGCACCGAGTGGTGGGGCAAAGCCTTTTGCTTCCTTTTTGGCGTTTGAAAAAGGGAGTCGCTGTAAAAGCGAAACCACAAGTGGCCGTTACCGCAGCAATGGATATGTACGCAGGCAACCAATTTCACACAGGGCTTCCTGTGACGGCCCGCATTACCGTCGTGCACGGCTCAATTAACGCGTCGTCAGTGGAACGCAGAGCGTCCCTGGCGGCATTCCCACGCAGAGCGCGGGAACGATCAAAGCAGAGCAAAGGCTAACGAGGCTTTGATCGCAGGCGCCCCGTTACGGCAGCAATGGATATGCACTCCGACAGCAAATCACACCCCAAACGGATAGGTTTCGTCCTCCGCTTCCAGTTGCTGGTTTTTCGGCAGCGGCAGCGCGGTAACCGGCCTGGTTTGCTCGATCCAGATCATGGCATCGAACTGTTCCGCCAGCATCGACTCGAAATAGTGACTGAAGCGTTCGGTTTCGGGACGGTAAATCACCCCGATGGCCCGTCCCAGCAAGCACGTGGACAGGACGCTGCGCAGCTCTTTGCGCTGCGTGTCACGCCAGTCGGTCAGCGACGCTGCAACGCCCGCCTTGAGGAACTGATGCTCCCAGCTGTCTGGCCGGGAGGGGCGGATGTCCTTGATCAACATCTCGCCGTCCCAGTCATCAGCGGCAGCCACCTGACCGCGGTCAGTGGCCATGCCGATGAGTACGACATCGCGTCCGAAGGCGCTGCGACACAGTTGACCGATGTTGAACTGCCCCTTCCAGCCCATTTCCGTGGCGCCGGCATTGCCGATATGGGAGTTGTGGGCCCAGACCACGGCCTTGGCTTGCGAGCCCCGGTGTTCGAGCAACGCGCGCAACGTATCGAACATGTGCCGGTCACGCAGGTTCCAGGAGGCTGTCGAGCCCCGATAGATCGCGCGGTAATACTGCTCG
Organism: Pseudomonas sp. EB271-G4-1; assembly: GCF_058791355.1. Lineage (NCBI taxonomy): Bacteria > Pseudomonadati > Pseudomonadota > Gammaproteobacteria > Pseudomonadales > Pseudomonadaceae > Pseudomonas > Pseudomonas sp. EB271-G4-1. The sequence continues at coordinate 106,238 of NZ_JBYTEO010000021.1, read as the reverse complement.
GCCGCCATCACTACCCGGGCATTCTGCGTCGCATTGAAGAAGGCTTCGTCGTTGCGGATGAGCCCGGCCAGTTGTTCAGCCAGCATGGCATTGAGCTGATCGATCACCGGCTGTTCACAGGGCATTACACCGGCGCGCTCGACAAAATGGCCATACAGCGCAGGGTCATCCTGCCATGGGGTCAGGCAGCCATAGCGCCGACGTGCTTCCTGGGCCAGGCGCGGGTCAACCCGATCCAGATAGCTCAGTACTTCATGAATGGAATTACGCAAGCTGTAGACATCCAGGCCGCGAAACTCGACGCGATGTTCAGGCGCTTGCTGATGGTTGAACTGATGCAGCCAGTGGGTGAAAGCCTTCACCTCGCTGTTGCGCCACATCCAGGTGGGGAAGCGGCTGAAAATGTGGCGCTTCCACGCCGTATGCGCCAACCCTCGGACATACTGGTCGACATGGCCGGCGTCGGGCCAGTCGGCTTCCACCGCGACAATATTGAAGCCGTGCCGCTCGATCAGCCGTTGGGTAATCGCAGCCCGGGTTCGATAGAATTCCCGGGTTCCATGGCTCGCCTCGCCGATCATCACCACCCGCGCGTCGGCGTAGCGGTCAAACAGGTCGCCAAAAGCGGGGGAATCCAGGTCCGGCAACGGTTCGGCGTATCGATGCAACACCGGCGCTATGTGCGACGTGTCATCGTGATGTTGCTGGCCGTAAAGTTGTTCCAGCAATGATTGCGTATGAGAGTTCATGAACGCCATCCTCCGAAAGGTAGGCTGCTGGTGGCGGCATGGCGCTCGGGTCGTACCAGAGGCTCAAGCGCCCCGAAAACATTGCACGGGTTTACAGGTACAGGCGGTGAATGACCTGTTGGGGGTCGAAGGGATCGTCGTGGGCTTCAAAACCAAGACATCTGGCCAGGTCGCGCAGGGGCGCGTTGCTGGAGGCGCCAACCGAGTACAACAGGTGGACGCCGTTACTGCGGGCGGCGTCGATCAAGTGCTCCATCAATATCGTTCCCAGGCCCAGGCGTTTCCAGGCAGCGGCGACGGTCAGCGCGCATTCGCACTGGTATTGACCCATGGCGGCATAACGACTGGCGCCGATTGCGCTCAAACGGCCATTTTCGTGGACCAGCGCTATGCAGCCTTGGCCCTTGCGAGCTTCGTGCTGTTGCCCGAGTAAAAACCCGTGCCGGGACGCCGGCGCCAACTGCCGGACAAGGGCGCATTCATAAGCTCGATCTGCTTGCGCGACATGCCGGATCAACACCGCACGACCGTTGCTGAGTACATCAATCCGGGATTTTCCACGGGCGTAGTCCCAGTCATGCCAATCATCGGGGCTCTTGGAAGCGAGCATCGTGCGGCCCTCCATCCAACATTCTCTTGATGCGTAGTAAAACCTGCGAGTTTCAATTCTTTTCTACGCCGTTGGCCGCTCCCGGATTTGATCTGGATCAGGCACGAGTGAGGCGATCAAGGTGAGTCCGCCACGCATGTTCATTGGATCGCCCCGGGTAACCTGGGGTTAACCGGGGCGATCATTCAGGCGATCAGCAATTGATCTTCCACCTTGGTGACTCCCGGCACCGACCAGGCGGCTCGTTCGGCGATTTCACGCTCGCGCCAGAAGTGCACTTTGCCTTCCAGTTTCACGACACTGCCTTCGACTTTGATACGTATGCCCTTGGCGTCGACTTCAGCGTTGCGCTTGAGGGCTTCTTCGATACTTTGCTGGATATCGACGACTTTGACTCTCGGGCGCAGGGTGATGCGGTTGTCCACGCCCACAACGCCCGACAATTTGCGCACCGCGCTTTCGGCGAGTTCCTTTTGATATTGCCAGTCCACCTGGCCTTCCAGGGTTACCCAGCCTTTTTGCACGACGACCTTGACGTCGCCTTCGGGCGTATCGGAGCGCCACGAGATAATGTTGACGGCACGATTAGCGATGGTGTCATCGGCCGTACCTGCGCCTTTTTCCAGCCGGACCTGTATTTCCTCCGCCACGGCACGCACGCCTTTGATCGCTTTGACCGCCCGTTCGGCACTGACTTTCTGGGCATAGCTTTTCACGTGACCGGAGAGTGTGACAACGCCATTGTCCACGCTCACGCCAATGTGGGCGGCGTCGATATCGGGTTGAAAATCAAGCTCATCCAAAATGGTATTGCGCAAGGTTATGTCGCTCATGATCCTGTCCTCTCCCGCATGACTGAAGTACATGGGCTGCCAAAGCCCATGTCTTTTTTTACGCCTGAGCGGCACCAGGACATTGAGTTAAATCAAAAAGGCCGCAGTCGCCCGCTCTGCCATTGGCCAGCCGGTTTTTTGATAAATGTCAGAGAAAGCCTGCAGTGGCGTTGGATACTGCGTTTGACTGGCCTTCGCAGCCGGGACTTATTTGGAGAAGATCATGGACAAGCGCTTGCCTGTTGTTTGCCTCGGTATTCTTCTAGCCACCACTGCCGGATGCAGTAGTAAGCAGGCCCAGGAACTGGATGCCCGGCTGGAATACGCTGAAAACAACGCCGCAATGGCGCGATTGAGGGCCGACGAGGCGCACCTCAAGGCGGAACTGGCGATGGAAGTGGCACGTCAGGCACAACGGACCGCCGATGAAGCCAATGCCCGTACCAGCCGAATGATCGAAAAGGGAACGCCTAAGTGACATTCAGAGGTGATAGCGTGACTGTACAAGTCGCCTGATCTGTTCCATTGCCTGCCCGGGTGCCAGGCTTGTGTCCGTCTCGATCAGGCGCGTCTTATTGGCAAGCACGTCGTCCCGGATCACTTTGCGAAACCAATTGGAAAAATCCCCGACATTGATATGTTCGCGAAGGGCGGGCTCTTCAAGTCGTGTTGAACAGGACAAAAACTCAGTCAGGTTAGAGGCGCTCTGGCCAAGTGCGGGAAAGTGGAATGATCGCCATGCACCCACATCTCCCGCGACGTACTTGCCGCTGTGACGGTGGTGCTTTTGATGAGGCTGCACCTGATCGAGCAGGAAGACCTCGTCGCCTTCGTGCACATTCCAAAGACAGGCGTTTTCGAGGCCTGGCGAGCGTTCTGGAAACCCTGGGCTCGGGCGCTGCATGCGTTTGGCGAACTGTTCGACCAGTTCCCGGGCGGTGCTGCCGAGTGTCACCAGTACGTCTACCCCCTCAAGCAGTGCCGGACAGACCTGATCGAAGTCGAGGGCAACGATGATTGCGCCAATGTCCCCGAGAAAACCCGGCGGCCAACCTGCGCAGTGGGGAAGCATGTAATGCGCTTCGTCGACGATCAGCCAGTAAGGCCGGCCGGAAGCGCTGCGCAAATTCTGGATAAAGGGCAGCAGTTCGCCAAACAGCTGCACGCGCGCTACGGGATCCAGGGCAAGGGCGTTGACCACCACATTGAGCTGAGCCTGTAGAAGGTAATGCACCGACTCTTCTGTCGTCGGGGGGGCGGTCAGCCCGCCGATCGTTACCGCATCTTCCAGCGTCAGATAGTCTCCCTCTGGATCGATGATGCAAAATCCCTGATGAGCCTGGACCATTCGTTCTGTCAGCCAGGTGATGTAGCTGGATTTACCGGCACCCGAATTGCCAACGACCAACATCACCGATTCCGCAGGCAGCCAGAGCTTGCGGCCATGGGTGGACTGGCCCAACTGGACGCCAATGCGTTCGACGCAAACCAGTGCCGCGTCTTTTTCCAGCAGCATGTCGACCAGTTCGCAGACACCTTGGCCATGATCATGAGTCAGGCACAGGTCAGCGCTGGACTTGATCGACGCTATGGCATTGTTCACCGCCGCGGCACAGCCGCAGATCGATAGAAAGGAGTGGTCGTTTTCCGCATCGCCCACGCCCACCACGTTCAGCTCGCATATGCCCAACTCGCGCAAGGCTGCAACAAGGCCAGACGCCTTGTTCACGCCGGTTGGCAAGATCATGATCGCATCCTTGTTGAACGTTATCTGCAGTTCAAGGCCGAGCTCTCGAATGCTGCTGACCACCGCATTCTCAAACGGCTGCCAGGTGGCGATGACCGAACGACCGATCGACAAAGGCGTGACACCCTTGTCGCGCAGGTGGCCCACCAGCTCGGTCGAAGCGGGGTCTGCAATAAGCTCCTCGGTGTCTGTGCTCGGGTCGTACAAGATCGCGCCGTTTTCCGCAACGACCCTGTCAAACAGATCCAGGTGTGGAAAATGATGCTTGAGCGCTTGCAACTCCCGGCCTGAAATCAGCACGAGCTTGCGGCCGCTTTTTTTCAGTTTGCCGAGCGCTGCGCAGACCTGCGGTGGAACGCTGCCGTTTTCGGCAATGGTCCCGTCATAGTCCACTGCCAAGGCCAGGAAGTGCATGCTTGCTCCATTGTCTGACTCAATTGAGAGAGGCAGGGCAGAACACGAGCTGCCCGTCTACCGATTTCACGTCTGTATTGGGATGCTGATTCCTTGCGCCAGCATTGATTTTTGTCAATTTCAAGGCGAGAGCAGACAGTCGGTCTTCCTCGGCCAGGTGTCATGCATTTTGCCCGTTACGGGTTCGCGCCTTGTCGGCCTCAAGCCGTCCAGAGCCTTTTCGACAATGAACAAGGCTAGTCCCGTTCCACTTGATATTTATCAACGCCAGGAACAATTGGGCGGAGCAAGTTAAATCAAACCCGGTTGTGCAGTCGGCGCCAAGCACAGACCGGTTTTCTGGGCATTGCGCCACAGCCACTTCTACAGCGTATTGGCTGTCTACTCCTTGAAAACGGTAGGCAGGGTTACTGATGCTGTTGAGTACAAGAGGCCAACCATGCGTTCCAGGATCATCAAAAAAACGCTCGATGACTTGCCTGTAGCGCCGAACTGGGTCGACAGCGTGCAAGCCCGTGAGCACTTTTCCTGGGCAGCACAAATGTGTGGGCTGTCGGGACTGCCCGGCGGTGGTTTGAACCTGGCTTATGAAGCCGTGGATCGTCATGCACAGAGAGACGCTGGACCGCACACGGCATTGCGCATTCTTGATCGTAACGGCGGGCACCGCGATGTCAGCTACGCCGAGCTGAGCGTGCTGACCAACCGATTTGCCAACGTGCTCAAGAGCCTGGGCGTGACTCCCGGAGCACGAGTGTTCGTGCTGTGTGGCCGCGGCCTGGAATTGTTCCTGGGCGTGCTCGGCGCAATGAAGGCCGGATGCGTGGTATCGCCGCTGTTTTGCGCCTTCGGCCCGCAACCCCTTGAAACGCGTCTGTGTCTTGGCGAAGCCTACGTGTTGCTCACCAGTGATGCCCTGTATCGACGCAAGATATCGACCATCCGTGATCGTCTGCCAACCCTGAAGCATGTGCTGGTGTACAACGAAAATGCCGAGGATATCGCGCCCTTGGAGGGTGCGTTAAACCTGCATCAGTTGCTGGCCGAAGCCGATGACCATTTCAGCATCGCTTGCACGACCGCCGACAGCCCGGCACTTTTACATTTCACCAGCGGTACGACAGGCACCCCCAAAGGGGTCTTGCATGTTCATGGCGCAGCACTGACCCACCTGGTCAGCGGAAAATATGCGCTGGACTTGCACCCAGGGGATATCTACTGGTGCACCGCCGATCCGGGCTGGGTCACGGGCACTTCATACGGCATCATTGCGCCGCTGCTGTTGGGCGTGACCTGTGTGATCGAAGGTTTCGAGTTCGACGCCGAGCGCTGGTACGGCATTCTCGAAGAACAACAGGTATCGGTCTGGTATACGGCACCCACCGCCATCCGTCTGCTGATGAAAGCCGGTGCCGCGCTGGCGCACAACCATCGTTTTCCCTGCCTGCGGTTCATCGCCAGTGTCGGCGAACCACTCAATCCCGAGGCAGTGTGGTGGGGTAAGGACGTACTGGGGTTGGCAATCCACGATAATTGGTGGCAGACCGAAACCGGCGGCATCATGATTGCCAACACGGTCGCGATGGACATCAAGCCCGGCTCTATGGGCAAGCCACTGCCGGGCGTCGAGGCGGCCGTCGTCCTGCGCAACGCCGACGATACCTTGCAATTTTTGGGCAGCGATGAAGTGGGCGAACTGGCGCTGAAGCAACCCTGGCCCGCGATGTTTCGCAGTTACCTGGGACAAGAGGAGCGTTATCGGCGCTGCTTTGTCGGCGGCTGGTACCTGAGCGGCGATCTGGCTCGTCGTGATGCCGATGGCTATTACTGGTTCATCGGACGCAGTGACGATGTGATTAAGTCCGCCGGGCACCTGATCGGCCCGTTCGAAGTCGAAAGCTCGTTGATGGAGCATCCGGCAGTCGCTGAGGCCGCCGTGATCGGCAAGCCCGATCCGTTGCTGGGCGAAACGGTAAAGGCCTTCGTCTCCCTCAAGAGTGGATTCACCGCCAGCCAGGCCCTGCACGATGAATTGCTCGGTCATGCACGCAAGCACCTGGGGGCCGTGGTCGCCCCCAAGGAACTGGCGTTCGTCGACACGCTGCCTCACACCCGTAGCGGCAAACTCATGCGGCGTCTGCTCAAGGCCCGCGAGTTGGGCCTGCCTGAAGGCGATACATCCGCCCTGGAGAATCCATCATGACGCCCGTGTCGCTGCCCCGGGAGACCAAACTGGATCTGCTGCGGGACATGGTACGCATCCGCCGTCTCGAAGAACGTGCCGGCGAGTTGTACGGGGAAAGCCGGATTCGCGGCTTTTTGCACCTGTACATCGGTGAAGAAGCGGTGGCGGTCGGTGTTCTGCATGCCCTGGCCGTTGACGATGCGGTCGTCGCCACGTACCGCGAACATGGTCATGCGTTGATCAAGGGTGTTTCCATGAAGGCGATCATGGCCGAGATGTTCGGGCGCCAGCAAGGATGCTCGCGAGGCCGTGGTGGCTCGATGCACCTGTTCGATGCCCGTACACGATTCTTCGGCGGCAATGCCATCGTCGCCGGTGGCTTGCCATTGACGGTTGGGCTGGCGCTCGCGGAACACATGCAAGGTGGAACCCGTCTGTGCGCCTGTTTTTTTGGCGAAGGGGCGATGGCGGAAGGGGCCTTTCACGAGTCTATCAACCTTGCCGCATTGTGGCGCCTGCCGGTGCTGTTCTGCTGCGAAAACAACCTCTATGCCATGGGCACGGCGCTGGAGCGTTCGCAATCCCAGACCGACCTGTGTGCGAAAGCTTCGGCATACAAGGTCCAGGCCAGGACGGTCGATGGCATGGACGTGATCGCCGTGCATGAAGCCGCCCGTGACGCAGTCGAACACATCCGCGCAGGGCAGGGTCCCTTTTTCCTGGAGTTTCGGACCTATCGATTTCGGGCCCACTCGATGTTCGATCCGCAGTTGTATCGCTGCCGGGAAGAGGTCGAACAATGGAAAACCCGAGGTCCCATCCACACCTACAGCACGCGACTCAAGGCTGAAGGGCTGCTGGATGAACCGGGTTTTCTGGCGATCCTGGCCCAGGTCGACGCCGAGGTCGAAGACGCCATCGCCTTCGCCGAGAAAGGCACATGGGAGCCGATCGAGGATTTGTCCCGCGATGTCTATACGCCGGGACCTGCGCCGGAGCCTGCGCCATGAGCCTGTCCATGACCTATCGCGAAGCGCTGCGCGAAGCATTGCGTGACGCCCTGCAGCGGGACCCGCGGGTGTTCCTGATGGGCGAAGACGTGGGGCGTTATGGCGGCAGTTATGCCGTGTCCCTTGGATTGCTGGAAGCCTTCGGCCCCGAGCGTATCCGCGACGCGCCACTGTCCGAACTGGGTTTCGTCGGGGCCGGTATCGGCGCGGCGTTGGCAGGCATGCGGCCTATCGTCGAAATCATGACGGTGAACTTCAGCCTGCTCGCTCTCGACCCTCTGATGAATACCGCGGCGACCCTGAGGCACATGTCAGGCGGGCAATTCTCGGTGCCCTTGGTTGTGCGCATGGCGACCGGGGCTGGTCGTCAGCTGGCTGCCCAACACTCGCACAGCCTCGAAGGCTGGTTCGCCCATATTCCGGGATTGAAAATCCTGACGCCGGCGACCGTCGAAGATGCACGCGGCATGCTCTGGCCCGCGCTGCTCGACCCCGACCCGGTGCTGATATTCGAACATGCGCAGCTGTACAACCTGGAAGGCGATGCCGGCGAATGGGCAACCATGGACATCAGTCGCGCCAAAGTTCGCCGGGCCGGCAGCGACCTGACCCTGATCACGTATGGCGGCTCCCTGGGCAAAGCCCTGGCGGCAGCCGAGGTGCTGGCCGGGGAGGGCATCGAGTGTGAAGTCATTGACCTGCGGGTCCTGCGCCCCCTGGATGACGCAACGCTCCTGGCTTCTGTCTGCAAGACCCACCGTGCCCTGGTAGTCGATGAGGGATGGTGCAGCGGCAGTCTGTCGGCGGAAATCATCACCCGGATCGTCGAGCAAGGCTTTTACGAGCTCGATGCGCCCCCGGCGCGGGTGTGCAGCGCCGAAGTGCCGATCCCTTATCCACGGCATCTGGAGGAGGCGGCGCTGCCACAGGTGGCTTCGATAATCACAGCGGCACACGAACTGTGCCAAGGAAAAAAAACCTGATTGCTGCAGCTTGCCGGCTGCCGGGTTGAATCTGGAGAGTCATCCATGATCGAGTTCAAACTGCCGTCGCTGGGTGCCGACATGGATGAAGGCACGCTACTGGAATGGAAAATACACCCTGGTGATAAGGTTAAGCCTGGGCAGGTGATTGCCGTCGTCGATACGGCCAAGGCGGCCATCGACGTGGAGTGCTTGCATGAAAGCACCGTCCTGCAATTGCTGGTCGACATCGGTACGAAGATACCTGTAGGTACACCCATCGCACTGTTACTGGAGCCAGGGGAGGATCCGCAAAGCGTAAAGCGAACATCGCCAGAAGCGCCGCTGGTGATCGAGGCGCAAGACCTGTCGGGTAGCCGCCCGCGTATTTCCCCTGCTGCGCGTCGGCGCGCTGTCGAGTTGGGACTCGATGTCGATCAATTGAAAGGCCACGGGGCGCAAGGCGCTATCACCCTGGAAGATGTCGAAGTGGCCGCCCACCTGACGCATGAACCCGATCATGAACAGGCCATGCGCCAGACCATCGCCGCCGTCATGAGTCGTTCCAAACGCGAGATCCCCCACTATTACCTGAGCGAAACCATCGCTTTGGACAAGGCCATGGGCTGGTTGCAGGAGCACAACGCACAAAGCACGCTGCAAGAGCGCCTCTTGCCCAATGTCCTGCTGCTCAAAGCGGTGGCACTGGCTTTGCGCGAATATCCCCAGCTCAATGGTGTCTGGCTGAACAACGCCTTCGAGCCGGCACGCGAAATCAACCTTGGGGTGGCCATAAATTTGCGCCAGGGAGGCCTGGTTGCCCCGGTGCTGCATCAAGTGGCGGACTCGACCCTGACCCACCTGATGAGCGAACTGGCCAGCCTGGTTGAACGGGCGCGCAGCGGCTCCTTGCGCAGCTCCGAGTTGGGAGGCGCCGGGATTACCGTGACGCAACTCGGCGATCAGGGGGTGGACAGCGTGCTGGGGGTGATCTACCCGCCGCAGGTTGCCTTGGTCGGCTTCGGTCGTATCAGCGAACGGCCTTGGGTGAGGGAGGGCCAACTGTGCGTCGTGCCCACCGTCATTGGCAGTTTGTCTGCCGATCATCGGGTCAGCGATGGTCATTATGGGGCGCGTTTCCTTAGTGAAGTGCGTCGTCTCTTGCAAACACCGCAGGCTCTTTGAAGAGGCTCATATGAATTCGCAAGTGGTCCGCAATGAGGTGTTGCGTGCATTGAAAGGCATCGCCCCGGAAGTCGAAGTCGAACAGTTGCACACTGATCGGTTATTGCGCGAAGAGGTGGACCTGGACTCCATGGATTGGCTGCGTTTCATCGAGGCGCTGAATCGCAGCCTGGGTGTCGCCATACCCGAAGCCGATTATCGCGAGGTGGATACCTTGGACAGGCTCATCGCCTACTTGGGACAAAGGCGCCAGTCGGGCGCCGACGGGCCATCGAGCCAGACGTAGTTCATGCGCTCAATAAAGCAGGTGGGGGGGCACCATTGCTGCAACGCGCTCAGCAGGATTGATTGAGGTTTGTCAATTGCAGGTGCGATCGCCGGGCGAAAATGGTTGAAAGCGCACTTCAGGGGTACAGGTCATGAACGTCAAGGGCATGCAGCGTACTGACAACCGGTCACCCACCCTCCTGGTCATTGGTCTGGCCACGCTCCTGGGCTGCACCGGGTCCAACGAAGACGGGGCGCAAGAAACGGCACCGATGTCCGCCATCGCCCTGGCAGACAATCTGTGTTCGTTGTGCCACGGGCTGACGGGGGAATCTGTCTCGCCCCTGGTTCCAAAGCTGGCTGGCCAGCAAAAGGACTATTTGACCTCACAGCTGACCGACTTCACACAGCATGGCCGCACCGATGTACCCGGTAATCGCTACATGGGCGGATTGACCCATTTGACCGGGACTCAGATTGTTGAACTGGCCGACTATTTTTCGAGCCAGACTGCCATGAAGGCGCAAGCCGATACGCCGGATGCGCGCGGTGAATCGATCTACCGCCAGGGCTTGCCGCAGGCGGGCATCGCCCCGTGCAGCAGCTGCCATGGTGCGGACGGGCGGGGCAATGGGCAGGTTCCACGGGTGGCAGGTCAGCATGCGATGTACATGGCTCGCCAGATCCTGCGGCTTCAGCAAAGTGTGCAGCGCCCCCACGGGGTTCCGATGCAGCAGGTGGATCATGCGCTGTCTCAGGTGGATGCCCAGTCGGTCGCGAAGTACATGGCGACACTCGGGGCCAGGCAATGAGCGGCTGACAGGGCGAAAAGGTGTAAGCGCGGTGCGGGCTCTGGACTTGCCTGGATCACGCCAGCTCTGCCCGCGCCATTGGTCGAGTAACGACGCACACTCCGTTGTCAAGGAGATGAAATGAGTAGCGCGCTTGAGCCCGGCCGCAACCGTATCGCTTCGCCATACCTCAAGGACGTCGAGACGATTATCCGCGAGCTGGACACTGACATCGGTGTGGGTTTGTCCAGTGCGCAAGTCCAGGCGCGGCTGAGTCGTGACGGACCCAATGAGTTACGGGCCCAACCGGTCAAGCCTGCCTGGCAGTATTTTCTACGGCAGTTTCAGGACCCGTTGGTGTATCTGCTGCTCGTCGCCGTGGTCATCAACCTGGCTAGCTGGTGGCTGATGGACGGTCGCGATTGGCCTGTCGATGCGTTGGTCATCACGCTCATTGTGTTGGCTAATGCGCTCCTCGGGTTTTTCCAGGAAACCCGGTCACAGCGCGCAGTTGCAACATTGGCCAACCTGACCCAGAGCTCTTCGTCAGTCATCCGCGACGGGGCCATGGAACGTATTCCCAGTCACCAGTTGGTGGTCGGTGATCTGTTGGTGTTATCCGAAGGCGATTCGGTAGGAGCCGATGCTCGCCTTGTCCAGGCCAATGCCTTGCGGGTACTGGAGGCGTCGTTGACTGGAGAGAGTGAGGCGGTTTCGAAAAACACCGCGTGCCCAGGCACTGAAGTACCGTTGGCGGAGCGCTCCAACATGGTGTTCAAAGGCTCCGCCATCGCCCAGGGTTCTGGAGTCGGGGTGGTCACGGCTATCGGCATGGCGACTGAAGTGGGGGCGATCGCTCATTTGTTGGAGGTCACACCCGAAGAGGTGACGCCTCTGCAGAAGGAAGTGCGCGCCATAGGGCGGATGCTCGGCATTGCGGTTCTGCTAATCACCATGGTTGTGGTGGTGGCCGTGCTGATACTCATTCCAGTTGACACTGTCGATGATGTGCTGAGCGTGCTGTTGCTGGGCGTATCCCTGGCGGTGGCTGCGGTGCCAGAGGGGCTGGCCGCCATTCTGTCACTGGTGCTCGCCTTCGGCATGCTACGCATGGCCCGCAACAAAGCCATCATCAAGCGCCTGTCGTCTGTGGAGACCCTGGGGGCTGCATCGGTTATCTGTACCGACAAGACTGGCACGCTGACCCGCTCCGAAATGACCATCCAGCAAACCATGACAGCATCTGGTAAAGGGCGGGTCAGTGGAGTCGGCTACGCGCCAAATGGGCAGATTGATTACCTGGGCATGCCCATCAGCAAGGGCCCGGTGCATAACGAAAATGTGCTGCTGTTGCGTGGTGGAAGCCTCGCTGGCAACGCCAGGCTGACGCAACGCGAAGATGGCAGCTGGGTCATTCATGGCGACCCGACCGAGGGAGCCTTTCTAGTGGCACAGCGCAAGCTTGATGCGCCCGTGCACAGTACCGATCGCTTCGAGCGTGTGGCTGAAATTCCCTTTACCTCTGATCGAAAAATGATGTCGGCGGTGGTCATCGATCATGAGCACAACGATCAGCGACTGCTGTTCAGCAAGGGGGCACCCGATGTGCTCCTTCAACATTGCACGCACATACAAGTTGGCATGGATGTCGTGCCACTCACCGACGACCTGCGTGCCAGGGCGGTGGCCAATGTGAATGAGTTATCGGGCGCGGCATTGCGCACGCTTTCCGTGGCTTACCGTCCCTTGACAGCCAGTGAAGATGTCACGACCGGTCAACCCCTTGAAACCGCGCTTGTGTTTATCGGTACGGTCGGTATCAGTGACCCACCGCGGGAGGAGGTCGCGCCAGCCATTGTCGAGGCCCGTCGGGCAGGCATCCGCATCATTATGATCACGGGCGACCACCCCCGAACGGCTGCGCGCATCGCCGAGGACCTGGACATTATCCCGGCCGGTGGCAGGGCGTTGACCGGGGCCGACCTGGACAAGTTGGACGACGCGGCCTTGGCCGAGGCGGTCAAGTCGACCTGCGTTTACGCACGCACGGCTGCCTCGCATAAGCTGAGAATCGTCGATGCGCTACAGGCGCAGGGGCATGTGGTGGCGATGACGGGGGACGGTGTCAATGATGCACCGGCCCTGAAGTCAGCCGATATCGGCATTGCGATGGGCATCACGGGAACGGAGGTGAGCAGACAGGCGGCGAAAATGATTCTGGCTGACGATAACTTCGCAACCATTGTGCTGGCCATTCGTGAAGGACGCGGCATTCTGGACAATATCCGCAAGTTCCTTCGTTACTTGCTGTCATCCAATATGGGAGAAGTGCTGACGGTGTTTCTCGGCGTCGTGGGTGCCGGTGTCATCGGCCTGGTTGATGAGAAGGGCGCGATCATCCTGCCGCTGCTGGCCACGCAGATTCTTTGGATCAACCTGATCACCGATGCAGCGCCCGCCATCGCCATGGGCCTTGATCCGCACGGCGAGGATGTCATGACACGCAGCCCACGCAAACCTTGGGACCGAATCATCGACACACGCATGTGGATCGGTGTAATCGAGGTGGGGCTGGTCATGGCATTGGCGAGTTTATTCACGATCGACTGGTTGCTGCCGGGGGGGATGATACCGGGTGATGCCTCGTTGGTTGAGGCACGCACTGGCGGTTTCACGGTCCTGGTATTGGCGCAGTTGTTTAACGCATTGAGTGCGCGTTCCGAGTCAACCAGTGCATTCAGGAGACTGTTCGCCAATCGATGGCTTTGGGGGGCGATTGTCCTGGCTGTAGCCCTGCAGGTTGCAGTAGTGCACTCGCCACCGCTCAACAAGGCGTTCGGTACAAGTGCATTGACGTTTGGCCAGTGGGGATTTTGTCTTGTAGTGGCCAGTTCTTTGTTCTGGTTCATCGAGCTGCGCAAGCTGCTTTTGCGATTGAAGAGCCAGAAGCGGGCAAAAACATACATCGCAAAACGTGAATAGACGGGTGCAGCCAAGTTGACCTAAATCAATGGGCATTCTGTTGGCGGCCCCATGCTCTTAATGACACTTGGGTAAGGCACTTGGTCATGAACATCAACAAGCTGATCGGGATTCACGCGGTGCAAGGCTGGTGGCGGAGCAGGGGAGCGGCAATAGGAAACCTGCGTCGACCCGGTAAAAGGCTCTGGAAACGTGACGCAACCTACCTGCTGTTGATCTCGCTGGCGTTGCCGGCGGGTTATTTCATGGCGTATCACTTTGCTGCCCATACCTTGAGGGAATTGGTGAACTCTTGCTCCGCGCGTTTCGAGATCGAGCTTGAAAAAGCCGAGATAGAGCCTCCCATCGAAGCTCTATCGCGATCCTTGTGCGAATGTCAGGCACAAACACTGCTCAACAAAAACGGCGTCGTGCGCATTGCGCTGGTCGACAGCCACCTACTGGATCCGCAGTCACTCGAGCCTGTAACAGAGGAAGACGGAGAGGCCTGTATCAACGCCCTGTGGAAGCCAGACGCCGAACTGGCCAAGCGCTTGACGCTTAAGTGACATACTGCAAATCGTGCCTGCGTTCGCAGCCTGGCCCGGTGATCTGGTCGCGCAGTTGCGCCACCGCCGAGGCCTATTGCGGGAGCTGGCCTCGGAAATCGCCCAGGGTGATCAAGCACTGCTGGGCTGGATGAAACCGGCCATCAGGTTGACCCCGGCCAAAGCTGTGACCACGTATACGGCGCCACCAAGGCCTTCGCGCGCCAGTTTTCGTTGAGCCTGCGTTGCCCAGGCCTGGAACAACTTTGCGATTGAGCGTGGGGCGGCGGGCTGAATGGCCGCATCCACGCTTGTCAAAACTCGCCGGTATTTTTTTGCTGGCGCTTTTTTTTCATCGGACAACTAACGCGTCCGGTCCTATTCGTCGCGCGTCCAGTGGATGCTCACGCCATACTGATCCGCGCTGTACCGGTAATCGGATTGCCCTTTGAAAGCACTTTCCAGCGCATGACTCAAGCGATTCGCCAGATGGATGCCGGTCGTAGTCACGATCAGGTCATCCGCGGAGTCCGAAAGTTTGATGATGTGCTCCAGGGCATGCTCGGCTTTCTCCGCCTTTTCCGTATGCTCCATCAGGTGAATGATTTCATCTCGATGCTTTTGCAAGAAGCTGCCCGATAAGGTGAGGGTGCCCGCAGGCATGTCGTCCGCGACACGTCGACAAGCCGGGCAGGTAGTGTCTTTGGCTGCATGCGCCACGGTATTTTCAGGACGACTCCAGGTCCAGTTCCCGGCGTGATACACCGCACCACACTGCGAACAAATGGCTGAGCCTTCAACCCGCTGCGAGCAATAAGGATCATGGGTGGAGGTTTTGAACAACTTGTCTTTGTGGCTCTGCTGATACTTGTCCATCGTGGTTCTCCTCGGCCATTGGGAAGAAAACAATCCACGCTCAGTGTGCGATCAGCACGCTTCGTCAATTTGATGCAGATCAATTTCCAGCGTTGCGAAGCCATTCGCAGGGCCGCACGCCATCGGACGAAACGAGTGCGCAGACTTGATGTAAATCAACAGCCCACCCCATTGGCTGGACGACGTTATGAACAAACTTCTTGAGGTTTGCACCCATGAATATCGATGAGGCGATTTACGGCCGTCGCTCTACACGCGAGTACACGACTGAAGCTGTTGATAAAGAGCTCATAGGCCGTTTGATCAATGCCGCGATTCAGGCGCCCAGCGCAGTCAACCAACAGCCCTGGACGTTCACGGTATTACGTG
This sequence comes from Pseudomonas sp. EB271-G4-1, assembly GCF_058791355.1. Classification (NCBI taxonomy): domain Bacteria; kingdom Pseudomonadati; phylum Pseudomonadota; class Gammaproteobacteria; order Pseudomonadales; family Pseudomonadaceae; genus Pseudomonas; species Pseudomonas sp. EB271-G4-1. The sequence continues at coordinate 90,731 of NZ_JBYTEO010000021.1, read as the reverse complement.
ACCAGGCATTGCTCGATCGGATTTCGCGCGAAGCCAAGGCTTACATGCTCGAGGCCCTGCCTTCAGGATTGCACTCCGGTCACTTTTTATCGTTGCTCAACGATGACAGTTTCCAGATTTTCTATCATGCGCCTGTGCTTATCCTGATTTCGGCAAACGCCCCCGGCCAGTGGATCGTTGAAGACTGTTCACTGGCTGCCGAGAATCTGATGCTCGCTGCCTATGCTGAAGGGTTGGGGAGCTGCTGGATCGGTTTTGCCCAGGGTTTTCTCAACACGCCCCAGGGAAAGAATGCCCTTGGTTTGCCCTCAGAGTGGGTGCCGGTGGCACCGATCATCGTAGGCCATCCGAAGTCCACGCCAATGCCCGTCACGCACAAGGAGCCGCAGGTTTGCTGGGTAGGCTGACTTGCGACACCCATGGGCTGGGCAGGGCGATCGCCCCTGGAAAGCACTGCCCGGCCTCGGTCGGCTATCCGGGCGTCGAGACCGTTCGTTGGGCGCATCTGATCTACATCAAGGAGCAGACATCGGGATCGGCAATGCTGTTGGCATCGACACCCATAACAGCGGGATTTCCCCATGCCGCGGCCGGACGGATCACCACACGCGCCATTGCTCACCCTGGCGCCTTCATCGCTCGGCCAGGGCACCGCGAATGACGAGATTGCCTCGATTTTCGATGTTATTGCCGACCTGCTCGAGTTGGAGGATGCCAACCCTTTCCGGATCAGGGCTTACCGTAACGCTTCGCGAACGCTGAGGGCGTTGACCGTCGATCTGGCGAAGATCATCGCGCGTGGCGAACCACTGCCTAAACTGTCCGGGATCGGTGTTGACCTGGCCGGCAAGATCAATGAAATCGTCACCACCGGCGATTGCGCATTGCACTCACGGTTGCGCGCCACCTTGCCAAAGGGGTTGGCCCAATTGCTATCTATCGCCGGTTTGGGTCCGAAGCGGGTCCGGCACCTCTATCACGATCTTGGAATCGAAACCGTACAACAGTTATGTCTGGCCGCTGAACAGCGACGTATTCGCCATCTTCCCGGCTTTGGTGAAAAGTTGGAGGCCCGGCTATTGAGTGCCGCGCAGAAAGGAATCGGCAAGGACCGGCGTTTACCGCTCGCCCATGTCGAGCCATTGGCAGAGCGGCTGGCGTGTTATCTGGAGCAGATCCCGGATGTCGAGCAAGCGACCGTGGCCGGAAGCCTGAGACGCATGCGCGACACCGTCGGCGATATCGACATCCTCGTTGCGGCCGCACCTGGCGTGGAGGTTACCGCGCAGTTCATCAAGCACCCGGATGTTGCCACCGTGCTGGTTCAAGGGCCAACGCGTGCCAGCGTTCTCCTGGGTTCAGGCCTGCAAGTGGATCTACGGGTCATTGAACCTGCGGTCTATGGCGCGGCCCTGGTGTACTTCACTGGCAGCAAGGCGCACAACATCGCGATTCGCCAAAGGGCACAGAAGAAGGGGCTCAAACTCAGTGAATACGGGGTATTCAAGGAAAACCGACGCCTGGCCAGTGGCACTGAAGTCGACGTTTATCGGGCGCTGGACCTGCCCTGGATAGTGCCGGAGCTTCGCGAGAATCGGGGTGAAATCGAAGCGGCGCTGGCCAATCGCTTGCCCAGACTGATCGAATCAAGCGATCTCAAAGGTGACTTGCATGCCCATACCCGTGAGTCGGATGGTGGCAACAGCCTGGAAGACATGGCGCTTGCGGCGCAGGCCGCGGGCTTGCAATACCTGGCAATCACCGATCACTCCCGTTCCCTCAGGGTGGCCCATGGTCTGGACGGCGACCGGTTGTTGCAGCAGATCGACCAGATCGATGCGCTCAATGGCCGGTTGCAGGGCATGACGTTGCTCAAAGGTGTCGAGGTCGACATTCTCGAAGACGGTAGCCTGGATCTGCCGGACGATATTCTGGGGCGCCTGGACCTAGTGGTGGGTGCCGTCCACAGTCATTTCAATTTGACTCGACGCCGCCAAACCCGGCGCCTGCTCAGGGCTATCGACCATCGCTATTTCACGATTCTGGCGCACCCATTGTGTCGGTTGATCAATGAGCGCGAGCCCCTGAACCTGGACCTCCTCGCCATCATCAAGTCTGCCGCTGAGCGGGGCTGCTGTCTGGAGCTCAATTCGCAGCCGCAGCGCATGGACCTGTTCGATCTGCAGTGCCAACACGCCAAGGATCAAGGTGTGCTGATCAGTATCAATTCGGATGCGCATCGCACGGCTGATTTTTCCCAGTTGCGTTTCGGGGTCGCGCAGGCACGTCGAGCCTGGCTGGAACCCCATAACGTGCTCAACACTCGGTCGCTATCAACGCTGAAGTCGTTTCTGCGCGGTGGCGGGGACAGGCAAACAGAACGGGTTCAAAGCTTATGTCAGCGTTAGACAACACGCCCCGGCCATTCGATTCAGCTGGAACAAGGGATCGCAGACTTGATGTAGATCAAGTCGCAAGCAGGGCAGACTTTCAAAATCAAAAAAAGTGGCGGGGTTGGCTCTTGGGCGCAGAAATGCATGAGCGACTTTCTGAATGCTGAGTAACTGGAAGGGCTGGACGCCTGGGACGGGGCGCTCGTGCACTCGTCCATGTAGGACTTTCATCTGACTGGAGGACCTGTCATGAGCCAGTATCAACGCTTGTTGCTGATAATCGATCCGACGCTGCGCCAATACCCGGCACAACATGCGATGGCGCTGGCCAGGGCCAGCGGCGCCAGTCTGCATATCCTGGCACTTGTTCCCGCTATAAAAGGGTTGTGGATGCTTGAGGAGCGCGACAGGTTACAGCTTCGTGAGGATTGCCTGCGACCCCATCACGACTGGCTCAATGAGCAGACCGCCCCGTTGCATGGCAGGGGGATCACAGTGACCACGCAACTGGCGTGGGCTGAAGATATGGAAAAGGACATCATCGATTATGTGACCGACATGCAACCTGATCTGCTGATCAAGCAAATCCGGCATGAGTCGGCATTCAAACGGGCAATCTTCACCCCGCTGGATTGGCAACTGCTGCGCCATTGCCAAGTGCCGGTGTATCTGGTGGGAAGCAGCCGGCACGTGTTACCACGCAAAGTGGTGGCTGCTGTCGAGGTCACCGATACCACGCCCGCCGACAACACGTTGAACGAACGGATCATCCAGCAGGCAAGTAGCCTTGCCCTGCAGTGCGATGCCGAGCTGCATCTGCTGTACGCCTGCACCATCTCGGCAGCGTACCTGGCGGACTATGACGGCCTTACCCTTGCTGAACTGACCAAGGCGCTCGGCAGGGATCTGAAAAAAGCCTTTCTGGCGCTGGCCGACCAGTTCGGCGTGCCGTCCGATCGCCGACATTTCATAGAAGGACACCCGATCGCAGTCTTGAATGAGTTTAGCCACGACCATCAAATGGATGTGATCGTCATGGGCAAAGTCCAGTCCCGTGGTCTGGGTAAGTTATTGGGCAGCACCACCGAGCACATTCTGTATCAGGCGCCATGCAGCATTCTGGCGGTTTAGAAGCGGCGGTACAGGCGCGTGTATTTGGCCTTTGCAGAAACTGGATGTAGGGGAGGGGCTGCACCACGCGGCGATCATGTGAACGACTGCATCGACATATCATCAGCCCGCAATTGGGTTTGTCGGTGTCAGTGCCGGAGTATTACGACATCGAACTTGCACGTGCCGATTGATGCCATAACGCGGTTTTGTATTCGCCCGAATGGCAGGAGAGATGATGAACACCGTCATGGTTACTCCTGCGGATCATCCAGCCATCAGCCGGGAGCTGGCATATATGATCCTGTTCATGGCGCTGTTCACGGCCATGACCCGTTTTGGATTGGGCATCGGCCTGGTCACTCTGATGATTGCCCTTGTACGAACGTAATTGGCCAATTACGCAGTGATTATTGCGTTCTGGAATCTGGGTTTGGCGTTTGGCCTGGTCCTTCTCATCGCCGGGTTTTCCAGTTACCTGGGTATCGGCAAGGTATTGAGGATTGAACCATTCGAAATTTTCAGAGGCTAAGAGCGGTGCCTGAATTTAGTTTTGTATTCCCAGCGTGTTGTCTAGCCTTAGAGGAGGTTGGTTTTACATCACTGATTCCAAAACCTACTATCAGCTAACTCAACTAAACAGACATTTAGTTGAGCTATAAGAATCATCTGTATATAGGGCAGGGAAGTCCTGTGATTCTAACTGAAAGCAGCAGCCGAATCGTGTGCCCACCACAAGCAGGATCCTCCGTTAAAGGTCGATGATTTGACGGGCTGCTTCAAGCAAGGGTAAGGATCCTGGGGGTTGTGTAGTGGTCGAGGGATACGGCTTGGCTTTGAAGTAAGCCGGCTTCCGCCGTATTTGGACGTCCATGGCTATGTGAGCTTTTGATATGCCTTTTGTGAATGATGATAAAAGTAAAAACGCCTGAAAAACTGGTATTTCTTACAGTTTTCAAATGTAGTTGGTGGCTGAACTATAAGGGTTGTTAGAACAGTTCATTTCCTCAGCCCCAGGAGAAATCGTTATGGTGACTTTTACGCCCGAGCAACTCGTTGAAATGCCAGATGATCAACTGCAGTATTTGTCACCAGAGCAATTGGAACAACGAGACGCATTATTCCGCCAGCAGTGGCTAGAAAAGCAATGAGGAATTCGAAGGACTTGTTAACGGAGGTTAAGCTACCACCAGTTGAGTAACCGGATAATTTATCGGTCCTCAGCACAGCTGGACCAGCTTGAGGGGTAATTGGACGGTACGCGTTCGACAGAATCCGGCTGATCACTTGCCAAAGGAAAACCCTGGCGATCGGGAGACCACTGGGGTTTTTCTCCGCGGCATGAAAAACAGCCGCTTAGTGAAGCTAGGCCATTTGGTGCTCAAAAAGGAGAAGACTACCACCCAAGGTTGTATCCCTAGGGTACGCATAATGTATATTATGTTAAACGAGATGCTATGTTAGATATGTTCATCAGCTGTCTAAGCCACTGATTCGACAAACCCGCTTCTGCCGTCCACTCTCTCAACGGGCCATGTCCTTCGTGTTCATGGCGAATCATTCAATGACGTGGCTGCCGATTCAGCTGAGACAGTGCCGGTTCTCTTCAGGTCAGCGTGTACCGCTGCTTGTGCAAGTTGGTGATGCAGCGCCGTTGCCGAAATTTGACATGCTTCGACGGATCCGCCGCGTAGGTGGATAGCCCACCCTTCCCCATGTTGGCCCACCAGACCAGAGGATCGGGTCGGTATCCAACTGATTAGGGGGTCACCCTCATTTCCGCTTCGAGCTTCGGATTGAGCCAGGTGAGGAAGCGACGAAGCGCCGGCAGCGAGTAAGGCCAATTGCCGAGGCTCGGCGCCGTCCCTACCGTCATTGAACCGACGCGACTGCGGAAGCTGGACTCGAACAGATCGCAGAGCCGATTTATCCGTGGTTCCCACACCCCCTCGATGGTGCTGGCCCACGTCACTGTCCCGTTGGAGACCGTATAGCCAAGTTTGTTGGCGGCGCAGAATATGTGCCACCGACGCTCGACGCCTGCTGTACCACCGGACGCGCCGAGATAATAGAGGCGCAGCACCTGCGACAATGACTGTCCGGATTGTGAACCCCACTGTTGAAAGGTGCCGAAGGCGTCAGCGTCACCCAGCACATCCTCGTTTGGCGTAGATGCCTTGTAATACGCGTCAAAATCCGCTTTCGCTGGCTTAACCGATGCGTCTTCGGCCGGTAAGCCGGTGCGTGTGTGGTAACTGGTCCAGTATGAAGCCAGCGCCAAGTCGGCGGCCCACGAGGCGGGATCGATGCCTCGAATACCATAAGCCGAATAAGGGGGAGCCACCCTGGTATGGAGCAAAGCGTCGAGGCCGAGCAGCATATGGCCAACGTCGATCTGCGAACCGTTCGGCATCACGATATATGGGGATGGGTTGTCACCGATGGAGTTCTCATCGGCGTGAGCGGAGAGGTGTGAGTATGCAGGGCGAGTATTCGCGTCCCATCTCATATCGGAGAGATTATTGGAATAATAGAGAAGGGCACCGCCTGCCCCGGGAGGCTGGGCGTAGGCAGGCGCCACCCTTCGATAATGCGCATCCGGGATGAGTGCCTCGAATGCCATGCCGCTGTAGTACTCCTGCCGAGTCCGTGTAACGATTTCTTCGGGCGAGTCGCATGGATACTTCTTCTCGACCGTCTCGATATAGGTGACGAAGTCCGCAATCGGAATGTACGCATCTGGATTGGAGGCCGGCGTGCTCACTTTTGAGTATTGTCGTTGCACAGCCGCCGATTCCCAATGAATAGAGGGTGATGAAGCATGCAAGAGCGCGCTGGCGTCTTTTCCAGCCAGAACGCGCGCGGCGACCTCGTCTGCGACACTCTCGTGTGTGTCTCCCGGCCGGCTTAGCCCCGGAGCAACGACTCCCCTAGCCTGTTGCACGCTATGGGCCAGTTCAGGGGCGAGCAACAGTTTGCCTTGCGACGTCGAGGGCGCGTATTGACCCGCACCAAAAACGATATCCATTCCGGTCGTATAGGCGAGCGCATCTACAGCGCGAGCCGACTCGCCCGCCACAGCGTCGGTGTGTACGCGAATCTGGCTGAGGTCGTGCCCGAAGCGAGGCTCGAATAAGTCCCGAACATCTTTTGACAGGTGCTCACCTGTTTGATCAATTCGGCGTGTACTAGCCATCGGGCTCCCGATTGTTCTCTGCATGGAAAGAGACTGGTGGGTTTTCCCAAAGTGAGGACGGCTGGCATTCGTCAACTTCGCGGACAAAGATTGCCAAGTTGACGTTGGTTTTTCTGCGAGCACTCGCATGCCTAGTCTCCTTTTGCTTGATGGCAAGAAACCTAACTACTTAAGTATACAGGTGCGGTGGAAACCTATCGGTTAGCACGACGAAGATGCTTGCGAGTGCTCAATAGCTATTAGCCTGAGCAGCTACTTCGTTAATTTATTTTTTATCAGGCTCAGCTTCGACTTATGCACCGAGCTAATGATGGCCTCAGCCGTTTTATTGCACTTGAGTGAACAGTTCGTGCCTTAAAGTGGGAATATCCTGTCCGGCCTTTATTCGGTCAAGCAGCTCCTCCCGAAACTCCTCAACATAGCACATGTCCCATTCCCCTTGTTCTGCACTTCCAGGAGTGCTTGCTTCAAGAAGGTGAAGTGTGCCGCCGTATTTGAGTACCCGCTTATGAAAGCATCCGCACTTGAAGTTCGACTCAGACCTTGGGCAGCCAGGTTACCCCTTCACTTACCGATTTCAACCCGCAAGTTCGTGACGTCACCAGTTATTGGTATCGTCGCCAGTGGCGCGTAGTGATGCTCGATTCCGTGCGGCGGCAGGGGCTTCGGGCCACCCACTGTACCGCCCTCACCCACCTTCAATCTTGGCCAGAGCGTATCCCCGAGCGCAGTCCTGGCGGGAATGAGCCAGTAGTCACCGGTACGATAATGAGGATGCCTCCCCTCTACTTCCTTTTCAAAAGTGATACTGATCCCATCCTCCAGCGCGATAGGCACACCTTCCATGAGTGCAATGGTGTTCAGTTCTGTTTCGCTCGTAGCGCCATGGTCCCAACGGCGAATGATTGGGTGCCGATCCGCAATCGCGGATAAGAGGACAGGTGGCTCATCCAGCGTTATGGTCATCGCATCCTGGTCAACAGAAGTCACGCGTCGCAATGGCTCGCTCGTGTTGTCATCGAAGTGAAGCGCCCTGGTGTCGTCCAGAATTTCGACCAAGTCATCTTGTTTCAGGCCCAGTCGCTCATCACGCCACCACTGCGACAACTTGACGACGTTTCCCTTGATTTCGTGGACCGTGAAAGCGACCGAGCCGTTCTCGCGTGACCATTTGAATGTGCCCCCTTCGCCGGCCTTTCCACCGCTATGGATTTCGACACGATAGAGCTGATTCTCGACACCGCGATAGCGGGAATCGGAAGCAACGACGCAAGGTCTTTTGTCGACCGACTCGGTGTCATGGGCAGTCTTGGTTGAAAGGAGCCCCCGTGGTCCATCATACAGATTGCGGCTAAACCAACCCTGCCAACCCTCGTCAGTGCCGCCTTTCGGAGGAAGGTCCGTTTCCTCCAGTTCAATCACCTTTACTTGCCATACCACCTGCGCACGCGATGCTGTTTGTGCACCATTGAGCGCGACCTCCCGTAATGAAGGATCCTCCACGTCGCTGAGGTGGCGTTCCCACACGTCGAGATATGCCAGATATCCCTTGCCATTTTCCATGGAGTTGGGCCCGGCTGGCTCATAGTGAGGCTGTCGGGGCTGGGTTCCGTTCCCCTTGGTAAAGGTAACGTCGACATCGTTCTCGCAGAGCCAGCCATCAACATAATAGGTACCACTTGCAATGCTGAAATTACTGGGATCAAGTCTTGCAACCTCGAACGACTTTTTTGCCCCTCCATGCGGCCCGATCAGGTCCCTGGCGAGCGTTCTCAGGAAGTGCAGCACAATGGACTGTTGCTCGTTCCAGTCGGCATCCAGTTGAACGCGGCCCTGCTGCATCAGGACACGGCTGAAATGCCGGATAGGGTCAAACGAGTCCCTGGAAAAATCCCCTTTCATGGTTTGTCCCTCAGGTGGAAAAGATAATGCCTGCATCAGCCGCTGCGGGTACGAACTCATCGAGTCGCGCGAGCAGGTTGGCCGTTCGTTGTGGCTGGAACAGATCGTGGAAGACGCCCATTTCCGATTCGTCGTCAGCACCCCGCAAGATCTCCGGCGCACAGTTTGCCGCCAGCTGGCAGTAGGCCGGTGTACCGTAGCGCGTACTGTTAAACACCGGTCGCACGCGCCGGCGCTCGTCAAGCTCCTGTTGCAAGGCTTGCGCCTGAGAAGAGGCTGTGTCCGGGCCGAGACGCTCCTGCAGTATGCGCAGAGCCCCATCTGGCTGGCAGTTGAAGCGCTTGGGCGTACGGGAACCCGGCTGCACATAACAGAAACGCATGCAGCCGAACTGACTGCGGGCCACAGTCACGCGGCCTAGGAAGATGCTGTTCTCGGCATGTTCAATCGCATGAGCCATAACGGTGCCGATCAGAGTGCTGCGTTCGACCCGCAGCACAGCGTGGGCACGCCTTGCACCAATGGCGCCGATGGCCTCGCATTCGGGGCGTTCACAATCGGTACCGGTCGCATCGACGATGCTGTCACTCACGCGGATACGTACGGGGTCGGCCTTGACTTCGTCATTGTTGACCTGGATGGAGCCCACGATACTGTGCTCGATCACCACGCAGGCGCCACTATCGATCAGTTCGATGCTGGGCTCGGATGGACGTAGGGGGTCGCAATCAGGCTTCAGGGACCAGCCAGGCACCAGCGTTGAATGGCGCACTGTAAAGGACGTCAGGTCGCCTTCGATCTGCACCCCACGCCCGGCCACCATCACACCGTCCAGCGCGAATCGGTTTGATACATGCTCGGCCTTTTCGGCCTCGCCCTCACCTTTTCCATTGTTACCATGCTTCGGCCCGATCACGGTCAGGTTGTCCGGCAGGTCGGTCTGCCAGTCGAGCAGGCGCAGCACCGGTCGTTTGGCTTGGGCCGCGCGCAGTTGCAAACTGTGACCTGCCCCAAGAACGATGCGGATAGGCAGCACATAGACACCGCTGTCACCGATCTCTATCACGGCCGTCTTGGGTTGCTCAGCATGGGGGATCTCTCGGCCATCTTCCGCGATCTGGCCACGCCAACGCGCCAGCGCTGCATCCAGTTGGTCCTTGCCGATGACCCGGATGATCTCCGCGCACTCCGGCTGCAATAGGGGGCGCTCGTATTCTCCGCCCCCGATGTCGGCACTGAAGCCATAGTGATAAGAGACCCGGACATTTCGCTTGGGCAACTGTCCGGGCGGAAAGACCATGCGCCCCAATTGGGGATCGACGGCGACCTGTCCCTTCTCCGGGACGTAAGCCCACCCGCTCAGATCGGCTGGAATGACTTGAGTCGCCGCGATAGGCACCTCGCGTGCGCCTTCCCTGCCCGGCCAGTCTTCAGCCCAGATTGCGATGCTCTGGGCAACGCGCGGGTTTGCAGAAAAATGCTCGGCGAGCCCGTAGTAAGCCTTGCAAGCGATGGTCGTGCCAGCCTCAACACCGGGCGCGGAAAACACCCGGCGGTCGATCGGCGCCGGAACATTCAGTTCTCCCGCGATGGCGAATGGATCGCACTCGTCATAGGGGCGATTGAACAAGGGCGTATCGCTGCCCAGGACACTGAAGGTGTAGCAATGCGGCCCGACCTCCTCCATGCAATACGCAGGCGCATAGGTTACGGAATAAGCCTTGAGCCGCCAGACGAACAGGCCCACCGCCGGGAGGTTGTATCGACCCGGAGCGTGCCGCGAGTTGATGCGTCGCAAGTCGATGGTATGGGCCATTGTGTCGAAGGGGGTGCCGATTCGATCCAACCCACCTGTTTTGCGCAGATCCGCAAGTCGCCCTCGGCCCAGATGCAACCGATCCAGCGCTACAGCCTGCACTAACAGATTGCGGAACTCGATAGCCCGCGCTGGCCAGCCGGAAACGTCCCGCGAGAGCAACTCCAGCAACGCCAGGGTCCCCTTGCGCCGACGGTTGCGGATGGTGTTGGCGACCTCACGCCGTGGCACCAGGATTCGGTTGCGCAGGCGATCCGCCGGCATCGTCACGCCACGGGGTTCACCCGCCTCACGCACGGGTTGATGCCTCAATAGGTCAGCCAGGTAGGGCACGACCCAGTCATCGCATGTCTCGATGAACCAGTTCTCGTACAGGCGCTCGATGTCGTCTTCGAGAAGATTCACTTGTTCCGCAATGACCTGCAGCAACGCGCGTAGCGGCTGGCCGCGTTCGCAATCGCGAATTCGGTGCAGAGCGGGCAGGAGCTCATACAGGCGATCGAGCCTGGTCGCGTCGGTGGTCGAGCGGTCGCTGAATATCCGGTCCCTTTGCATGGCTCCCTCACTTGAGTTGGTTGAGGACAAGGGTTGCAGGAACATCGGGAAGGAGGATCGCAATCTGCGCGGGCATAATTGAATCGCCATCCCGGCGCGCAGCGTTCGCAGAGACGCGGTCGCTGAGAACCAGCTTCGCCACAGCGTCGGCCGTCTCGGATGGCGTCATCGGCCGGTGCCCGTCCTGCGCATCGGCGTCGGCAATCGTCGTCGGGATCGCGCCAAAGCAGTCAAGGTCCACATAGGCCACCCCTCGCACCGACTGAATTGCGCTGAGAACTTCGCTACGCGTGACATCCTGGGCAAGCTCGCGGCGTTCGAAACTGAACGTCTCGAGCAATCGAGCCCGTACCTGGGTAACCACCGGCTCCCACTGATAGTCGGACAGAATGCGGATTCGTGCTTCGACAACCAGGACCAGCAACTCCCGCAGAACCAATTCGATCGGTTGAAAAGGATCGCCCAGATCGCGCAGCGCACGGCGCAGGTTGATGAAGAGCTCCGAATCACTATCAATGGGAATATCCTCGCAGCCGGCAATTGTCAGATGGACAACGTTTCGTCGCCCATCGCTGATCTCAACCGCATCCGCCTTGGCAATGCCGGCGAAAGTCCGGGCGAAATCGGCGTAATCACTCGTGGAAACCAGCCTGTCAAGCGCCACTACCGCGATGGGCGCGCGGCACCTCGTCTGGTCCCGGCTGTCACGGTCTGCGCCCCCCGACGCACGCAGGGGGTTGGTGACCTCTTTCACACCCAGAGGCCGTGACACCAGAGTCGTGATCTGTCCACTGCCCACGTTGCCGGGCTTGCCGGTACCGTAGCGATAGACGGCCGTCACGTTCTCGATGCCGGTTGGCAGGCGCGCCCCTTCGCGGCCATTGCCGAACAGCACCGAGGTCTTGCCGTCAACGTCCGTACTGGTGACGAAGATGCAATCGGTGGGGGCTCTGTCGACGAAAGTCGTTTCCTCGCGCCAGCGCAGATCATTCACGAAAACTTGCAGGGTGCTTTGCGCCCCGACCGCGGTCGGGGCCGCCAGATGCGTCAAAGGTGGTTGCTTGAGCACGAAGTTTTGCAGCGTCATTGAGCCATCCCCACTGCCCAGGGATTCATTACGCGTCTCGCCGTGGGTGGCCTTCACGACATTGCCGTAAATCCTTACCGTGTCGCGCCAGTAGCAGTAACTCAGCGGCTTGTCGAAATACACGAAGGTGTGGATGCGGTCTCCAGGCATAGGAGAGGATCGACTTTCAAGCGAGGGCGAAGCCTTCCCTTTGCCAATCGCCCGAAGATCATGCACCACTTTGCTGATCATCAGCGGTTCCGTCGCTGTCACTACCGTTCCCTCGCCCAGCCCGTGGCGTTTCCCGCTGAGCACGACTAAGCGGCCAGGTTGAAGATCCTGGTAAAGGCGATCCAGTTCGATCGGTTGCTTGCAGCCTTCGCACAACGCCTCATTGATCGGCACCTCGGCAAGTTCGAGCCTTTCGCTCTGGGCAAATACAGTTGTCGATCGAAGGACCTGGAAGTCGCGGTCGATCATGGCCTTATCCTGTGCAGGCTCCCTGTTCCCATCGAACAGGAACTCCCCGTTTTTCTCGACTATAGGGGAGTTGAACGCAAGCCATTGATCGCCAGATTCGATACGCGTGGTTTCACCGGTGACGCCGTACTCTGCACGAGTAACCTTGGCCTGTGCCGTGGCAACTCTTGCAACCAGGAGACGCTTCGCGATGTTGCCGTCAGCGGGCCGCACCATGACTTCTTCGTCCTTGAAGACAGGAACAGCGGACGAATCGATAATGATCCATGAACCCGGCAGAATCGACTCGTAGCTCGTTTCCAGATGGATTAGCTTGGCTGACTCATGTACCGCCTTGATATTCCATCGTGGCTTTCGATCCTCATTATGCTCAAGCTCGATGATTGGCCACTCACCGATGACCTCCGTTGTAGTCTTCGATGCGCGCTCCTCGTCGCTCACAGGAAAAGGTGAGGTCACAACGGCCTGCTGCTTCGGCGCCTGCCTGCCAAACACGCCGCTTCGCACCCTGAACGCGTAGACTTCGAGTCCCGCCTCCGGGGCCTTGACGGTTCCGGTCAGCACCGGTCCGATCGCATCCCGCAGGTTCGGCGACACAGCCCCCATGAGTTGCAGGCCTGCGTCGCCGCTCTTTCCAAACCCGGACTTAACAGAAAGCTGTAGCTGCAACGCATTGCTCAGCGGTCGGGAAGGTTGCTTCGTCAATGAGGCGACGGCCACGCCAAACACGTTAGCCTTGGCGTCAGGCTCTAACGCCGATTCCCTCGCCAGGTCCGTTGCATCAGCCCTGACCACGGCAATATCCTCGAGAGCGGACTTCAGATCGCTCAGCCAGGCACTTACTGTCTTAGCAGGACGCCGGCGTTGATCTGCCATACTGGCCACAGCGACCCGCACCGCTTGAACGAACGCCTGGAGCGACGTGTCAGCTCTGGCCCGGAACTTTATTAGATCAGTTGCCCGCTCCGCAGCAGCGCTGCGTATTGGTGCGCGTTTGAGCGTCTCGACCAAGTCATTGACCTGCGATTGAAGGAAGTCTTGGTCAGTTTTATCTGGAATCCACCTCACTACGCTGATCCGGGTTCGATCTTCTTCGGGCTCAACATCCACGCTGGTGATCCGCAGCAACTCCCTGTCTGGCTCCTTGTCCGCTGCCCGCCCTGGCCCCTGGTCAACGATCAGCAGCGGGTCACCTGGCTTCAACAGGGTGGAAACACCCTTCAGATAGATGGCGCCCTCCTCCATCACCGTATCGAACCGCTGTGGTTGCGTTGTACGCGGATTGAGCTGATTCCACGCTGCGCGGGCCAGCAGATCCTCGCTGGTTTCGAAGCCCTGGGGCAGCTCGCCCGGGCCCGGTACACTCTGCGCACGCGAGCCCTTTGCGATGATCACGTCTTGCGTGGTGTGTTCGTCGATTGTGTAGGCCAGGAAGGTGCTTGCCGCTACACCGGGGCGCGGCGCATAGCCGACGAGCCGCGCCAGCTCCTGTACCGAGCGCTGCTCGGTAGCCGTGCGCAGATAGCCTTCATTGGCAATGCGTTCCTGATAGAAGGTGAGCACGTCCGCCACGGTAGCCCATGCGTCCAGCAAAGCGAGCGAGGGGTCGTTTCTGTCGTGTGTGCGTAGATCCGCTAACGGGCGAACGCGTGTACCTTTTTCATCAACCAGGTAATGCGTCGTCAGGCGCGCCCGCATTGTCTCAAAGAAGGCCCCGTGCATACCGATGCGGTAGGCAAGCGCACTCAAACCTGGGCGATTGGCAGTCGGCTGGGGTGTCAGCGGCTCGACGCCTGCACAACAACCACAGCAAGCCGGACCACAACCGCAAGGAAATCTAGTGTTCATCGCCCACCCTCCATGCGCAGCTTCAATCTGCCGTGTTCGGGGAAATCGGGATTGTTATCGAGACGGGCCACCTCCATCCCAGCAAGCGTCAATACCCCGGAGTCCAGTGCTCCGCCCGGCCCGTCGTGCAAGCGCTCAAGCTTCGTGACCACGACACTCTCCACGCCTTCGAGTGCCTGCACCGTCGCGACGATGCGACTCAGATAAATACCTTCTCCGAAGCTCAGCTCGTCGGGATGGAAAAGCCCGCGGCGGCCACCGTGCAGCACCCGGTCGCTCAGGGCGTCCAGAACGGCGGTCTCGACATGGCCTCGCAGATAACCCGACTTCACACACACCGTTAGCGCCAGGTCCAAGGGAACCTGCCGGGCGGCGGCGACCTCCAGGTCATGGCCGATCCGACGATAGCGCTGCAGATGCCGTTCGATGTGGTGAAGCAGTTCTTCGTCGGGCTCCGCCTGCCCTGCCGCATCCACTGCGACCGTAACACTCGTATGGGCTCCATCCCAATGAAACTCGGCCGCGGCCCGCTGGACCTTGAAGGGAAAGTCGCGCATGACGATGGCTGCGTAGTCGGCTGGTGTGATGGCCCGTTCGAGTTGCATCCGGAACGCGTAAGGCGCTCGCAGCTTCGCCTCTGCAACCGGTTCGGCCGCCGTACCGCCAATGGCCGGCAGGGGGTTGCGAACTGCAAGGTCGACGCCGCTCGGAAAGTTGTTGCGAAAGACGATGCGCTTCACTGCTTCCGCGCCGACGTTGCCAACGGGGCCGTTACCGACGCGGTAACGCGCATGAATGGAATCACCCGCGTCAAGCAGGTGACCGCAATCACCATCGCCAAATCGCAAATGCGCCCGCCCCTCGTCATCCACTTCGACCACGAAATGGCGATCGTCTGCATCGCTTGCCAGCAAGTCCTGACGAGGTGCCCAGTCCTGCATCAGATTACGCAAAAAGCCCTGCAACTGATCTCGCAGAGATTCGGGCAAGGGGGGCAAGGGTTTCTGCGCCGCCCACTCGGAAAGAGCGTTCAGCAGTTCGGGTTCCAATTGGCTGCGAAGCCAGGCGGCAGGCTGCGAGGCATCTGGTCCAGCTTCGACAATCGACGTCGCCAATGCAGTCGGATCTTCGGCATCGGACGGGGCACAGGCAGGCTCCCCGTCAGGCGCGGGGACAATGCTGCGCAGCGAAACCTGCGGCATTGCCACGCGCGGATCCTGGCGCAACAACCTGGATGCGGCCAACGGCCCGCAGCCCTCGACACAATTACCCTCCAATGAACGGCTTTCCGGGACCGGCGTGGCAAACGTGACCCCCGGCTGCGGCAGGTTTTTGTGAAAGCGGCCGGGGATCCGCTGCACCTCTGCTGGGGTGCATTCGTCCTCACAGCGAGCGGTGATCGTCCGAATGGGCACCTGCCCCAAAAAGCCCTCGAGCGACATTCCGTGATCGACCAGGACAACGTTGCCCCGCGCCACGCTCACACCGCAGAGCGGTTCGCATTTCGGTGGCAGGCTCACGGAGGAGATGCAGAGAGGAAATGGCAGCGCATCACCGTCGCACCACTCGACATCCACCAGCAGCGTTCGGGTGAGCGGATCGTGCGTTTGTATGACCCTGGTCAGGCGCACGGCATGGCGTCGCGTAGGGTCGGCGTCGGCAGGATTCCCGGTGTGTGGGCCTTTGACCTCCTCGAAGATCAGCACGTCACAGGGCTTGAGCCTCAGGTTAAAAAGGGTCAGAGCCGGTGTGCTGGATTGGCCGCTCGCATCCAGTTTGCCTGTGCGAGCATCCACAGGGATGCATTGGTCAGGTGCTTGCTCCTGCGAGGTATCGGGCCATTGACCGGGGTCGACCAACGTTGCCGATGTCGCGCCCTTTGGCACGCAGCACTCGGCGGCGCCCCAGGTGTAGAAGTGGATTTCGTTATGAGCCTGATAAAACACCAAGTCCATATCGCCCGTGTACTGGAGCGGTTCGAAAACCAGACAGGAAGACGCGCCCTCCTGCAGTAAAGATTCTTCGCGCAATGCACGCGTGCTTGTCTGGTCGGTCGCTGTGACGAAATACACGTCCTGCGCCCGAACCGTCAGTTCGTCCTGCAACACCACGACTGTCAGCCACGTGCGGGCGTTACAGCCTTCATGCAGCTGGTAGTCCACCAGACGAACATGGCGGCGCACCGAAATGCGTTGGCGCGCAGTATCCAGATAGGCTTCCGTCGCCACGGCGTCCTGGTAGTAACTCAATTGATCGGCGACGTAAGCCAGCACCTCGACGAGCGTGATACCCAAGTCTGGAACATGTCGCTCCAGCCAGTCAGGCATCAAGAGTGAAAGCCGGTCGAGGATCAACCGGCGAAAGCTCGCGTAGTCCTTGGCGAGGTAGTCGATCGCCGGCTCATCGAGCGTTTCTTCATCGCACGAATCCGTCGACGTGCAGTCCAGATCGCTGGAACAACCCACCTTGAACGAGAAACACAGGCACGCATAGCGAGGATCGAAGTCTTCAGGCGCATGGGTAGTCGGCCTGCCCTCCTCATCCAGTTGGACGATACAAAGCCTGTATTGGGAAAAGTCGCCTGGCCGGTCAACCGTGACCCGCATGCAGTCGTCAAGGTCCTCGCGGCCGCTCCGATTGATGTCGACGTGTGTGACGCAGATGCCGCGCACCCGTTGGCCGCCGTCGATACACAGATGCTGCGGCTTGATGGTCCACTTCGGCGCCTTGCCGAAGAAATAGACTGTCAGCACTGTCTGATCCTGGCTGACCTCCAGATAGTCGAGTCCATTGAGCTGCGCCTGGCGCGCCATCTGGCGTCTCGCCCTGTCATCCTTGCAATGCAGCGCGTGGTGCTGTGTTTTCATGGTGCGCGTCCCAGGGTAAAGGTCTCGCTCCGACGCCCCCCCGTGCGTTTCAGTGAATAGCTCAGTTCAACTAGAAGGCGTTCATCGTCAGCCCGGAAGCTCAAGGCCTGCACATCGATCACGTCGCCAAGCCATCGCTGCAGCGCAGCTCGGGTTGTGTACTCCAGTGCAGTTGCAAGCTCCGGACTGTTCGGCGCGAAGATTGCCTGCGAGAGCCCGCTGCCGAAATCGGGCCGGTTTACCCGCTCGCCCGGGCTGGTGAACAGCAGTTGTTCGATCATGTCCCGCACATGGTCTTCAGCGGTGGTGTCGGCCGTTCGTCCAAGCGAATCGAAGTGGAAGGTGAAGTCGATATTCATGGCAGCCTCACATGGCCTTCACGCGTGCCTGGGTTGCGACGATCACCATAGGTGTGCCGCTCGGCGCGCAGAGGGAGGTACTGGACTGAACCAGCAGAGGCTGGCCGTTGGAAAGCACGCGCACGGTGCCTGTCAACCATTGCCCTGTAACACAAGGGCCATTGGCCGCCGGCGGGGGTGGTAATGCACAACCGCCGATGACATAGGGCGTGGTCGCCAAAACGCTGGGCGCCCCACTCAGGATGACACGCGGGTTCGAAGCCATGGGCGTGGCCTGCCCTGCATGCGCGCACATGACTTGAGCCCCTACCTGCACCAGGAATCCCGGCATTTCGACCTCCCTGCGTTTATGTCACCGCAAGCGCTCCGTTGTTGATCGTGACCGCCGGACCGACCAACGTAATGGTCGCGCCCTTGCCATTGCTGATGTAGATACCGCTGTCGTTCACCACCACCATCGCGCCACTCAGGCTCTTGAGCACGATGCCGCCTGTGGCGGGCGTGGGTGGAGCATCGCTGACCATCACCATGTGCTGACCGAGCGTCTGCATCACAATGTTGGGGGATGCCGGATTCCCAGTCTTCGCCAAAGGCGGAATGTCAGATTTTGCGCCCCAGCGGCAGCCGACCCACACCGGGTAGTTGGGATCGCCCCGCTCGAACTCCACCCAGACACCCGCGCCGACCGGGGGGACCATGTACACGCCCATCGGCGGTCCGGTCGGTCCGGCCAGTGGCACGCAGGCCTCTGCCCAGGTCGAAGGAATCGGCCCGAGCACGTCGGGGATCAGCAACTGCAGCCGGCCCCGCTGGTCGGGGTCGATGTTCTGCAGCACCGTTGCGCGGTACTTGCCGAGAAATGCACCACCGGCGCCAGGAGTCGTCATGGCACCACCACCGGTGTCTGGGAGAGCAGGCCGTCACGCGACAACTGGAAGCTCTGCTTGTATTCGCCGCGCTTGATATTGTGTGTCACGCTGTCTACGTAGTAGTTACCGTCGTAGGCAATGCCGGCGCCGCGTACGCCGACCAGCATGCGCGCGCGCAGGATGTGGCCATAGCGGGCCACGTCGAGTGACCCTGAGCCGCGGATCACGTCGGCGCTCTCGCGCATGATCCCGAACACGCGTTTGGCCAGTTCGGTCGGCTTCAGGTGTGCGGTGTCGCGCTCGAAGGTTATGCGTGCCGGCGGCGCCGGCCGCAGGCCCAGTGGCGGGTGGAGCGGGTTGACTGAAGGTACCGGGATGGGCAGCGGAATCTTGCGCGTCAACGGGTCGAACGTGAAGACGAACACCTGGCGCTTAGCCATTCCGTCGAGGCTGAAATTCAGCGACTCCACGTTGGTGTCCCAATCGCCATTGACGCTGAGCGCGGGCTGCGGGACCGGGATGCGGATGTCCGGCCCGAAGTAGGCCTGGCTGTGCAAAGGCACCGGTCCGGGCTCGACATAGAACGCATAGCCGCTTTGCGAGGCCAGTTGACGAATGTATTCGCGATCGGTGCCCTGCTGTGTATCGAAGCGCTCGGTAGGGGTATCGACGGAAATCACCGGCGGTGCAATGACCACGGCTGCCACGCCATACATTGCATAGGGTTCAAGCAACATTCTGATGCGCACCACTTCAGACATGCCGCCGAAGGGGCGCCGCAGCTCAATCAAGTCCATCAGTACGCTGAGGTCCTCACCCGTTACGGTCAGCGTCGACTGCCCCGGCTCGTTGCCGGGCTGCACCTGCTGATGCGTGATTACCCCGTCCATGATGACGTTCGGTATCCCCTTGAAGGTGGCAACAATCACGACACGGGTGATCATTGGGTCGAAGAAGCCGAGCGGCAGCAACGCAAGCTGTAACGGTGAGCCCTTGCCCATGGCGAAGGTGATCTGAAAACCGCTGCGGTCCCGCGAGCTGTTCACCTCCACGCGCTGCAAGGCTTCGGCCACCGGCAAGGGCGCCGGCACCGGCAACGGCAGCGAGCCGATCAGCAGCGTAAGGTGCAGTCCGTCAAACATTGGGAGCTCCCGGCACGCCCTCGGGCAGTGTGATTCTCAGGCGCAGACCAATCGCCTCGGTCAGCGCGGCCGGGCGCATTGCACGGTTGGCGTCGCATAGGCGCCAGAATTGTTCGGGATCGCCCAGGTAGCTCGCGGCGATGTTGTCGATGCGGTCGCCTTGAACCACGAGATGCTCCTGCAGCAACGCCATGCGCTCGGGCGCGGGCACGAAGCGTCGTGCCAGATACACGTACTCAGTGCCATCCGGCAGGGTGAGCTTGCGCCTCTCGACGTTCTGATAGCGACTGTTGGAAGCAAAGACCATGACACCCTCCTCTCAAATCTTCAGGGCAACGCCCAGGTTCTGTGCATTGTTGAATAGGTTGGTCGTGGCCATGACTTCCTTGGTGATCTGGTGCACCAAAAACAGAGCGTTCCCCGGCGAACTGATCTTGAGGTCGCTGTAGCTGAGCACGGTGAGCGACAGATCGACCTTCGCGCGCGTCGGGTTGAGAAGCGTGTCGTAGGCTTCCTCGGTGACCGTCAGCCCGGTCACCCGCACTGGCAGCACACGCGTCGGTCCCCACACAAACAAGATCATCGGCCCCATGGCGGGCAGGACCTCGATGGTGCCGATGGCTGTCAGGATCTGATTGGCGATGACCAGTGCACTCTTCGGATAGAGCATCACTTCCAGCGCCGACAAGGTGGGGCTGATGCCGGAGGCGATCGCGAGTGGGTGCGCCTGCTCCAGTTGGTCAGTGGCGTCGATTTCCACCGACAACGTGATCGTCTCCTTCGGCGGCCCCGCCAGGCGATACGCCTCCCCCTGCTCGCCTTCGCCACCCGCTGCGCGCGGCTCCAGGCGGCGTGTCATGGTGTCGGGGTTGTACTGAAACACCACCACGCTGGCGAGCGGGTTGTAGAGGTCGATACCGATGAGGGCGCCTTTGATGAGGCGGGGGGAGTTGGGGAAGGTGGTCATAAGAGTCTGCCCTGCATCCGACGGTCGCCACACCCTGCTACCTTACCGTTGAGACGAATCTGCTTAGCCATAGTGAGCTCCTATGCGACGGCCGTGTCCGACTGCGTCGGGGGCGGCAAGTTGCTGATCTTCCTCGCCACGACCTGGTACGTGCAGCCGGTCATTTGGCTGGCTGCTTTTGCGAAGGGGTCGTAGTCAGCCTCGGTGACTGCGTTGCCGAAGCACATGATCCCGGCGAGCGGATAGCCGGGAGCGCAGGATGCGCCTCCCAGGTACTGGTCATCCCGGCCGATGAGGTGGCCGAATTCGTGTACTGCCGGTGTCATTGGGGCGACGACTTTGCGCGTGCGCTGCTCGTCCGTCAGATTGCCCTTGCGCTCCGGGGTAAGGTCGAGGCTATCCAAATGCGCGACGCCGTATCCTGCTCGGCTCGTGATCGCTTTATCTGTGTACTTCACGTTGACGTCGACGTGTGGCGAGCTGTGCGGTGCGTAGATCTCGACAAAAGGCTGCACGCGCTTGCAGCCGGCAGAGCAAGCGCCCTGTGCTTCAAGATCAAAGCGCTCGCTCCAAGCCGAGCGCACACTACTGATGAAACGCTGCTGCCAGCTGCGCTTGTCGACTTCGCTCGGCCACGCACCGGTAAAGTTGAAGTTCATGCGCAATTGCACCTTCATGCTGCAATCGCGATAGAGCAAGGTGTCGAATCGGCCGAGTCCGCCCGCCTCGTGATGCCCGAGACGGATGGCAATCACCTCGCGCGCAGGCGATGACGGCGAGGTGTCTGCCTTGCCCTTCGCTTTACGGCTGACCGACTGCTGTCCCTGGGTGGTTGGACTCGCCGCTGCGACGCCGAGTTCAGCGTTGCGCGCCTCGCGTTCGTCTGCCCCGTTCGGGTCAGAAATCGGCAACGGCCCGGGGCGCCTTGACACGCCCGACTGCTGGATGACGTGGCTGAGTTCATGCGCAAGCAGATTGTCGCCGACGGTCGTGCCGGGCTCGTAGTGGCCGGCACCGAAGACGATGTCGCGCCCGACGGTGAAGGCCGAAGCCGACACCGCTTCCGCCGACTCTGCTGCTCGCGAGTCGATATGCACTCTCACGGCGGAGAAGTCGTGGGCGAAGCGCGAGCCCATGGTGGCGAGTGTAGGTGAATCGAGTGGGTGGCCTACTCCCGACAGCACCTGGTCGACAATTGGTGGCGCGAACCCCTGGCCGCCCGCTGCAGCACGTCCGGCCTGGTGCTGCCTGGAGGGCAGGCACGACTGGCATTCAGCACCAGACGTATGGTTGCCACAAGCGCACCTGCGCTGTAGGCGTGCTCCCGCTGCGACAAGTGACGAGTTCTCTTGACGTGACGTGGTGTGCGCCAGTGCTGCCCGTTCTTTCATCAAGTGCCTCCACGGGTCCCAGGATTTTCGGACTTTGTGTGTGACGTCAATAACTGGGCGGGTCCAAGGCCACCCTTGGTGGACCGCACAAGCCACCGCCTGATGCCGCTGCACCAAGCAGCACCCACCGGCGACATGAATGCCGCGCTGGTACCATGGACAACGGCGCTCAAGAGAGCTCTCCCTCGAGGCCCGACACGGCTTCACTCTCGCCTACAGCGACGACCTGATCACCGGGTAACCTGTCTGCCTCTCCGCGCGCCCCTCCGCCATCAGTGCTTGCCCAACCGGCTCCACATCGGCGCGTCGCTTCACAAGCTACCGGCGCGGCTCGGCCGTCAATCGTCACATTGGTGTTCCGGCCGTTCGAGTAGTCGTGGATTCGCTTGGCATTTGCTTCTTCCATGCGCACGCAGCCGTGTCCAATCGGCTGGCCGGTAACCTCTGGGTGCTGGTGCAGTGCAATGCCGCGCGACGAATACCAGGGTTGGATCGGTGTCCAGTACTTCCAGCCGCCGGGACCGTGCTCGGGCTCCGGCACTCCGGTCCAGAAGTTATTGCCATAATAGGTGCAGCAGGCACCTACCCTGTCTGGCCAGTTCCAAGGCGGCGCACATTGCGTCATTGCATCACTGCAGCACGACCTCAGGCAGGTGCCCCGAGGGTCGAGAGGATCGCTGTAGCCCTTGCCGGTCGAGACAGTGAAGTGGTCGCTGCCACTGGCGGTAGACGGCGGAATGCCCTGCCAATCCAGGTCGGCATGCTGCGGTGGCGCAAGATGCACCGTGACCTTCTTGATGTAGGGAGCGGCACGGCGCTGCAACGCAGCATCTCTTCTCGCGGGCATCACCGTAGCCGGCCGGCTTACCTGCGCAGCGCGGTCCGCATTAACTTCCAGCACTGGGGACTCAACACCCTTACGGAAACGGGTATTTGCGCTCATACCCATGGAGATTGCCGACAGGTCAGCGCTCTCAATGCTTTGCCCAGTACTCCCGCCTGACTGCTGCAATACGTGGGTCAGTTCATGGGCAAGCAACCGCCTGCCCCAATGCGTAGCCGGCGAGAACTGACCAGCAGCGAAGACAACGTTGCTCCCTACGGTGTAGGCAAAGGCATTTACATCGCGCGCCGATCGATCTGCGGCTGCGTCGGTGTGCGTTCGTACTCCAGAAAAGTCATACCCGAAACGCTGCTCCATGTCCTGCCGCAGCGCAGGCTCCAATGGTGCTCCGGAACTCGAGAGCACGCTGTCCACGCTCGCGGGGGCAGCTTCCAGCGATCCGGGCGAACTTCCTGAAAGTCGCTGAATGCGCGGGGTCGCCCTGCCGAAGGTCGCCTGCTCCGGCATCCCCATCACCTGATCTGCAACACGGTCCGCTTCTTGTTCGTAGATGTCACCCGGTTCATTGATCGTGAGCTTGGTCTGCAGCCCCTTTTGTTGTTTCTTGCTGCACTCATTGCATACCGCGCCGCCGAGGGAGTGATTGCCGCAGGCACATTTTCGCTGCAATGCCGGCTGCCTGGTCAAAGTGACATGGCCATGGGTCACATCGACGCTGGGAACAAAGGTCCGCGATGCTGTGTTCATCTCATGCCTCACGCCCGCTCAATCTGAAAGTTGGATGGGCTCGAACGCTGAAAACTGCCCACTGCGATGTAATACGTCACAGGCTTCGGCCCCTCTCCCCTGGCGTCCGAACCGGGATACAAAGAAGCGAGCATGTCGTGCTGCTTCGTTTGTCCCTTAGCCATGATCAGGTCCTCCTCCTGTGAGTGAGGCATTACTATTGCCGAACGCTCCAAAAGCCGCGCGGCCGATGTCGCTGCCCAACTGAGCAGAGGACATTGAAGTCATGCGGACGACGTCGGCGGTCAGATACGGCAACGCCGCGCCGCTCAGCAGCGCTGGCGCAAGTCCGTGCGCGATGAACTGGTGGGTCAGCTCGGCCTCGATGGCGGCTTGCAGATCAGGATGATCCCGGACCGGAATGGAGACCCCGTCCAGAACCACCCGCTCGATATGCACATGAACGTTCATCCCGCTACCTCCGCAGGCTCAACCCAGCGCAGGTCGGCCTCATTGATTGGCCGGTCCAGCTTGCGGAATTCGATGCGCCCGGCTTCGAACAGGTGTTTCATCGTAACCGCATCGTCCGCCTCGGCAGCCAGGAAGGCAGCGTTCAACGCCACGCTGTGGATGTTGCCACCGCTCAGGTTGAGGCGAGCAAGGCGCTCAAAATCCAGAAGGCCGAGCGGCGTGCCTCGCGGAAAAGCCTTCTGCCAGATCAGCTTGCGTTCTTCCGGACCGGGGAATGGGAAATTGATGACAAAGCGCAGGCGGCGCATGAAAGCGGCGTCGAGCGCACTCTTCATGTTGGTGGCCAGAATCGCCAGCCCGCAGTAGGCCTCCATGCGCTGCAGGAGGTAGTTGATCTCGATGTTCGAATAGCGGTCGTGAGCGTCCTTGACCTCGCTGCGCCTGCCAAAGAGCGCATCTGCTTCGTCAAAGATGAGAATGGCGCCGCCATCTTCAGCGGCGTCGAACACTTGCCGAAGGTTCTTCTCGGTTTCGCCGATGTACTTGCTGACGACGGCCGAAAGATCGATGCGATAGAGGTCCAGTTGCAAGGCGTTTGCCAGCACCTCGGCCGCCATGGTCTTGCCGGTACCGCTGTCGCCGGCGAAGAGCACACTGATACCAAAGCCACGGTTCATGCGGCTGCGGAAGCCCCAGTCGTCGTACACCTTGGTGCGGCGGTCGACCTGAGCCGCAATCTGGCGCAGCAGCGCGGCCTCCTCGTTGGGCAGCACGATGTGCTCCCAGGTAGCCTTGGTATCCAGTCTCTGCGCCAGCTTGCCTAGCGCGGGCCGGGTTCGCTCCAGACAGCCGCGCCACAGCAGATCGAAACGTGAGGAAGCTCCCCCGCCCGGCACTGCGCTATCAGCGATCGACTGGATTTCGCTCATGTTGAGGTTGAACTGCCCCGCCAGCCGCTGAGGCAGCTCGACCGCCTCTTCGCCCAGTGCGGATGCCCAGAGTGACTGTTGTTCGGCCGGCGTGGGCTTTTGCACCTCCAACGCCAGCGAGCTGTTCAACAAACCCGAAAAGCCGTCGCGCGAATCGACGAACAGGAGACCACCTGTGCCTGAGATCAAGCGGACGAACTTGTCGAGCGGACTATCTGCGGTGGTGGAGCGTCCGACCCCGTGGGCATCGAGATACAACGCCAGCGGTAGCAGCAGGCATTCGCGCTGCCACAACCGGGCCAGGGTTTCGAGTTCACCTGGGTGTGCGGGCAAGGTATCCACGGGCAGGCGATACAGATGCAAGCCGAGCGATGACGCCGCGGCACGGGCCACGAGCTGCTTGCTCTCGTGATCGCGCCCGCTCAGGGCTATTTGCGCGGCGGGACGCGAGGGTAGCGTCAAGTGCTCGACGATGCGCCTCACCGCCTCTCGTTGCGACGGAGGCATGTCATCCTGCCCTGCGGGCGCCATGGAGACGACCAGTGGAGCCAGCCTGTCGTCGAGATAGTTGAGCCCTTTGATGTAGCTGACGATGCGTTCGTCGGCACGAAGTGCACTGCTAGTCAGCGGTTGCGCGCCAGGCTGATTGATTTCAAGCAGCCTCCAGTAGCGCAGCGGGCGCTCCGGCGAAAGGGTCTCCCAGGCCGGATTGTCGAACACAGCCATGGCAAGGGCAAACGTGGGGAATGACCGGCCCGGATCTTCGTGCACGCGTGCACATAGCGCACTGATACGAGTGTCCAGTTCCATCGCGGCGCACAGCAGCAGGATGTCACGCTCGAAATCCGAGAAACCGAGACGCCGGGAGAGCATCAACAGAGCAGGCGGGGGATCGCCTGCGCTAGCGGTTGCCAGTTCTTGGGCGGCCAGTTCAAGCCTCGCCTTCATGGCCATTTCGTGGTCCGGGCCCGGCAAGCGCGGCACTTCCTGGGCCAACTGCGCGTCCATCGGGCGCGCCCGATGAAAGAAGCCCTGGATAAATGTCTCCTCTTTCTCCACGGTGGCTGTGGCACTCGGCGCAGAGCGCGCAGTTGGCACATGGGCCGACAATGCCGCGACGTCCAGGCGCAGTCGAAGCCAAGCCAATGCGGCACTCAGATAGTCATTGTTGCGGGACTGCCAGGCTTCGAGCGGATTCATGTGATCGTGATCCTTTGCTGATCGTCGAAAGCAAAACCTCGCGTGGTTTCGTCGTACGCGAACGGTAGGCTATCGATGCCGTCTATTCTGAGTCGAACCAGCACGTTGCTCAGCGCTGGCGCGTCTTCAATGTCGAAAGTGAGGGTTTGAGTTGGAATGGCGCGCGCTTGCGCTACCACTTCTCGATCGGCAAACAGCAGGGTCGCAGACTGCTCGACAAGCACCTTCGGCCGGCATGTCACCCGCAGGGTGACCAACCCTCCCCCGCCCAAAGCAAGGTTGGGCTGGATCGTGGTCACACGCGGCGCGAGCACCATTGGAAGCACATTCGACGATTGGACTGCGCCACTACGACGAACCGTTGCAATGACGCTGTAGATGCCAGCGGCCCAGTTGTCTTGCGCTGTCGCATCGTCCGCAAGTGTGAGGCGCAGTTCGTTCACATCGCGATCGATACTGGGAACCTCGACCTCTTGCACGGTAGGCAGTCGAGGATGAGCGAAGCGCAGCTGCACACTGTCGCCGCCCAGATAGCTTCCGACGACGATCAGCCGCGTGCCCAACTGAGTGGCAGGAAAGGATGGAAGCCGAGGCTTGTGTTCAGCCGCAACAACAGCGCCGGTCCAGTAAGACGCGAGCTGTGGAAACGGGCCGATTCGCGTTTCGACGCCGCGGTCGTCCTTGCCGCGCATGAGCACGGGCAGTGCCGCGGCTGCCGACTCAAGGGCATCGATGAGCACCACCGTCCCCTGATAGGCCAGGGACAGCGCATGGGGAGTCTGTACCATGACCGACCACAGCTTGGAGAGCTCGTCGAGGGTCAACTGAGTCGGCGTGAACTTGACCGACTCGAACGCCTCCGCCAGGTCGGAGCCGGCAAGGTCACCTCGACCTGCAATGGCGTCCTGGATCGTCTGGCCACTGAGCGCTGGCCGGGCGTGGAGGTCGCGCGCGACGGCGCCTAGCATTCGATCCGGTTCCAGGGCTTGATCGTCACCATAGAAGGTAAGCAAGTAATGCAGGTCCAGGGCCGCTTGCGGACGGCGCGCAAGCCGACCGTCGCTGTCGCGCGCAGGCAGATCGCAGTTGCGCAAAGCCGCGTTTGGCGTGACCTGGTACAGATAGATGTGAATCTTCTTGCGGTCGACGTCGCCGCTGGGCGGCGTAGGCCGCCCGAAGCGCAGACCCACACCGGGAACCGCGCTTTGCGCGGCGGCATGCGCGATCTGACCCAACGCCGCGGTCACGGTTGCGATGGCCAGGTGATTGCTCATCGTCGTCCTCCGCTGCGCCGTTCTAGGTAATCCGTCAGACTCATGGAGGGCTTGGCCGGCGCAGCCCGCTTCGAGGGTTGGGTCCCTACAGTGGAAGCGGTGATGGCACGAACTTCGAGGGTGCCGATCGTTACATGGACCGTCGGAGCGGATTGCCCACTGGGAGCGTGTGCCATCCCTTCGGCCAGATGAGGCTCTTGTTGTTCGGGCAGAAGCAGCGGCGAGATGCCTTTGGCGGAAATCAATGACGATGCTTTCAGTTGAGATGCATTCGAGCCGTGCTCTGCCGAGGCCCGCACACTCGTTCGGTGCTCCGGTTCCCAGCTGCGAGGCTGTGCCTGAGCTCCGCCCGATTGCAGCCTGCTGGAGTCACTACGAAGCACCGGGGCGGATGCCCCTATCTCTCGCGCCTCGAGGGTCACTGAGTCCGCTGTCTGCGCGGGGCTGACTGCTGTGCGCGACCATAGCGACGCGGCCACCGGCATGGAATCGAGTCCTGGCGCGGCATCGCTGGTGGCGCGCTCCGTGCCCCCCGTCTTTTTGTTCGGGCGCCGGTACTGAGGCAGACCTGCATCGTCCACAACATGTTCGTCTCCTGGAGATTGGCGGGACACGCCCACCTGCCCTGTCTGAACAGTCGGGGCGGCAGTATCGCTTGGGGCCGGATTCTGTTCGGCATCGGTCACGCGGGCGTTGGCTTCGTTCGTGGAGTTTGCCCCCACTGCATCTTGTTGCCGCCGGCTATCGCCCGGAGTCGCATCGCTTGCGCGCCCTTGCGCGCGGAGCGATTCGATGTTCGGCAAGAAGTTGTGCTTTCCAGGCAGCTCCCCGGCAACATCGAATCTTGCCGTCGCATGCTCGGCTTCGATTGGGCCGGCGGCTGGCAGGGGCGGCTCGAACCGAGTGGGTTCGAAAGGGTTGGACCGGCGCGGCTGCACGCCGGCCGAGGGCTCGAGGGTCCGTTGAACCAGATGAGCGAGGAAGTTAGTCATGAGATCGTCCTCTTCTCAAGCTCCGATCAGGTCGAGGTAGAACCGGCGTCGCAGCGGCGTCAAGGCGACGATCTCCGATTCACTCCATCCGTATGCCCTCGCGAGGACATGAACCTCCCGCAGCACGCTTCTGGCCCAGGCGTCCAGTTCCGACCACAGGTAGGAAACAATGTCGAACGGCACCTGCCAGCGGCACTGGCAGACCGGGCAGGCAAGCTCCAGCACGACTTCGGCTTGCGGGTCCAGTTCGCTCATGCGTGCGCCAATGGCGTATGCCATGCCATCGTTGATGTCTGCTACTGCTGGTAAATCAGCCTCCCCCGTCACGTCCAGGACGCACCTGGCGAGGAGAGCCTGCGTGGCGTGCTTCGGGTCGATTTCTCCCTCTATCGCGAGGAGGTCCGTGCTGTCTGGCAGGCGGAAGGTGACGTTGTATCCACCCGTTTCCAGGTGATGCGTCAGACCTGGCTGGGCGTGTTCCGCCCGAATGTCGTCCGCCTGAAAATTCAGCTCGATGAGTTCGTCACAGTGACCACAACGGGTCAGGCATTCGAAGCGGGATCCGAACAGTAGCTCGCGAAGTGACAGCAGATGCGCATCCCGATGCCCGATGCTGAGCTGCGCGAGGGTCTCGGGTTCCGCGTGCGGCTGCACTTCGCGAAGCAGCAGCAGCGCGCGTATGGTCAACGGCCGAGTCGCGCCGCGCTCCCAGGCATCGAGCAACAATTTCGGGGCGGGCTGGATCGTCGTCGCGTTCATCGCGTTGGGCCCTCAGAACTATTGAGGCTCCGTGAAAGTTACTTCCGCGGGTTCCTGCACTTCGTAGTCGCGTTCCCAACCTTCGTTTTCCAGCTTGATTGTCTGGATCAGCACGGCATTAGCGTTGGCGTCGAGATCGGCCTGCGAATGAAACTCCGACACCCAGCAACGATAGACCTTGTAGGCGATCACCAGTTGGCCGGTCTCGTTGTAGACCTCAATGATGAGGTCCTTGCGAAAGTCCTTGAGCGAGACCTCCGCACCGAGCCCGGAACCGAAGTTCCAGATCTTGTTGGCCCACTGCTCGAACGCCTTGTCGTGGGTGACACCGCGTTCGAGCGTGATGGCCTCGTACTCGGTACGCCCAGGCGACTTACGGCTGCTGCTCGGGTCGCCACCCTCGCGGTGCTTCACGACCTCCGTCGTGCGCTTGAGTGCGCCGACCTTACTGACCCCGGCAACAAACCGACCGTCCCACTTCACACGGAATTTGAAGTTTTTGTACGGATCGAAGCGGTGTGCATTAACGCTGAATTGAGCCACGGCTGCCTCCCTAAACCTCAATTTGACCGACGATCTGCTGGAGCTTGATCACGACGAACTCCACTGGTTTGAGCGGAGCGAAGCCCACGACGATGTTGACGATGCCCTGATTGATATCGTTTTGCGTCGTCGTCTCCTTGTCGCACTTGACGAAGTAAGCCTCCCGCGGTGTCTGCCCCTGGAAGGCACCCTGCCTGAACAGGCCATGCATGAAAGCGCCGACGTTAAGGCGAATCTGCGCCCATAGCGGTTCGTCGTTCGGCTCGAACACGACCCACTGCGTGCCGCGGTAAAGGCTTTCTTCGATGAATAGTGCAGTGCGCCGTACGGGGATGTATTTGTATTCATCGGCGAGTTGATCTGCGCCGCGCAGCGTTCGGGCTCCCCACACAACCCGTCCATTAACCGGAAAAGCGCGCATGCAGTTGATGCCAAGGGGGTTGAGCATTCCATTCTCGGCGTCGTTGAGGGGAGCATCAAAACCCTGAATGCCGTTGATTGCTGCATCCAGACCGGCCGGCGCTTTCCACACACCTCGTGCGGTATCAGTGCGCGCCATCACTCCCGCTACGATGCCGCACGGTACAAAGGTGTCGGTTTGGCCATCGCGGAGCGGGTCTGCCTCCCAAACGCGCGGGAAATAGAGGGCGGCGTTGCGTGCTGCTTCGCCGGACAACCCTAGACCGGGCAGTCCCTTTTTCGCCTCGGCGGCAGCAATGTTCCTGTTACTGCTCCATGCCGCAGGCGAATCGACAATAAGCATGGCGCGGCGCTCCTTGCAGTACACCATTGCGGTTAGATAGACAGCGGGCTTTGTGTCTTCATTGCGGTTGTCCGGCGGAATGCAAAGCAGGTTAAACAGATCGGTTTTATCTAATGCGTAGAGGCCGGTCTTGGCGTCTTTACTCCCTTCATAAGTAGCCTGGCTAAGGCTGCCGCCTTCGGAGCCTTTCAACAGTTCTTGAGCAGACTTCAGACTATCCTTGGCAGTTTTTAGAGCATCTTCTGCTGCCGTGACTGTTGCCGGCACTGGCGGGTCGTCGGCTGCCAATGCATCAGCTAGTAGTTTCTCTTTGACGACTATGGCTTTCTCCGCCTTGGTAACGGTGTCGTCGAGTTCGAGTCTGGCGTTTTCGTAAGCCAACTTCGCATCATCGATCGCCTGCTGGTCGGGAGCCTGAGCACTGATGGCTGCCCTTAACGTCTTGAGCGCTGTGCACGCCGCGCTCACTTTTTGCATGACAGGCTTGGATGCGGGCCATAACCCATTCCAATTCAACAGACTCGACTCAGCCAGCAGTACACGGTCAATGCGGCGAGCGTTGTCGGTGACCGTCAAATTAAGGAACCTTTCGGCAACACTCCCGAGCCGAATAGTGAGATTGAACAAAACCTCCGTCGGGCCCAACGCCAGGCGAGTCCGCATCTCCTCGGAGACCTCTACATCAATCGATATTCGCAGCTTCTTACCCCATTCACCTGGGCTCTTGGCCACCAGTTTGAGGTCGTCTAACTGGAAAGAGGTGACGGCATCTTCCGGCGGAGTTGGGTATTTATATAGCCTGACGATAATTGCCTGACTGCCACCGTTGAGATAAAAGTCCCGCACTGCATAGCTGAGGGGATAGTTGACCCCGAGTCCTCCGAACTGCCGTTCGAAATCGCCGAAGCTGTTAATCATCACAGGCTCATCGACCGAGCCACAGATGGCCCGGCCCAGGAACGCCGTAATGGAAGTCGCGACGCCCGTGATCGTCCTGACGCCACTGGGGATTTCCTCTACATAAACGCCTGGGTAACTCAACGCGACTGGCATTGCCCACCCTCCTTTCGTCATGCGGGGCAATGCCCAGCACTACTCTTCGGCTTGTTCACCAAATCATCGCCGTCGGTAAATTGTCGTACCGTCCACCAGTTGAACCTCTTCGACCAGGCCGCCATTCACCAGCCCGTCCAAAGCACGCTTGACCGTCTCCGGATCTGCCCCGTGCTCTTCACCCGGCAGCCACCATATGCAAATACCCTTCAGGCTGTCGGCGGCACCGACATGTGCTGCGAGGTATTGCTCGATCAATCTGGCAATTGCTTGCACCGCAGGCTCCTCGATACTGCACATGGCGCCTCCGAACAGGGTTCTCTTCTCGGACGATGAAGGTATCAAGCAGGATCTGTTCCAACCAATAATTATTCCGAAAATTCAATGACTTGAAAGTTATCAGGACGCCTGCGGGTAATCCGCTGAGGCATTCACGCCACACCGGCCGGGAAGGTATTTTGTCTCTTGTTTGTATGCAGCCTTGTCATGGCCCGCCCCTGGCTATGGCGTACACGCCACATCTGGGTTCGGCCTGGGGCGAGCCCGAATATGCGTATCGAAAGAAGGGAGGCAGATGCCCGGAAGGACGTCTGGAGACGTTAGATGCAGTCGTCCTGCTGCGAGCGCAAGAGACCGTATTTCTTGGCGAGTTTGCTGAGACGGCTGCGCTCCTTGCCGGCAAGACGAGCGGCCTCGCTGATGTTTCCATTCGCACGCCCGAGAAGTTCGCTCAAGTAAGCCCGCTCAAATTCGGCAACGGCGTGCGCCTTCGCTGCGTTGAACCCGCGCATGGTCAGCGCCGGTGCCGGTGCCATGCATGGTGTCGCAGGTACAGGTAGCCCTGGAAGCACGAGGTAGGGTCCGTTGCTGGTGAGCACGGCACGATGGATGAGATTTTCAAGTTCGCGCACGTTGCCGGGCCAGTCGTGCCGCATAAAGTAGTCAATGGCGCCCGATGTCAGCTGCAAAACCGGCTTGCAGTATTTATGGCTGAAGCGCCGCACAAAGGTCTCCGCGAGCGCAATAACGTCGGAGCCACGTTGGCGCAAGGGCGGGAGCTCCACTGAGAGGACGTGGAGCCTATAGTTAAGATCGGGCCTGAACAGGCCCACTGCGGAAAGCGCGGGAAGATCCGCATTCGTGGAAGCGATGATACGAACATTCGCATGACGCACGAATGCTTCACCGATCGGCCGATACTCGTAATCCTGAAGGAAGCGCAGAAGTACGACCTGCGCCCGGCTAGACAGCGCATCCACTTCGTCCAGGAACAGTGTACCGCCCTCCGCTTGGGCGACTGCGCCCGACCGAGACTCCCGCGCATCGGTGAAGGCACCACGAACGTGACCAAACAGCTCGTTCTCGATCAGGTTTTCGGGAATGGCGCCACAGTTTATCGGCACGAACGGAGCGTCCTGCCTGGAACCCAGGTAGTGAATGGCGCGAGCGGCAAGCTCCTTCCCGGTCCCCGTTTCGCTTTGCAAAAGAACCGTGGCGTCGCACGCGGCACTCTGGCAGATTGCTTTCAGCGCTTCTCGGAAGGCGGGCGACTCCCCGATAAGATTCAGTCGTACAAAGTCGACTGTATTAACCGACAGTTCGGACAATCTCTCTCCCTCCCTGCAGAATTTTTTGCCGTTGTCGCAATATGCCGGGTGGTGATCGAGGCGACATCCGGAGCAGCCTAGCATGCAATCCAAACTGCCGTACGAAACCCGCATCCGCCCACCTAACGTTTCAATCAAACGATTGGGCAATCCATACAGAAGTACCTTAGCGTATGGGGGATCAAAGACAATCACATATGACCAAGACGGATATTTGTGTGCCGCAATTGGGAGTAATCCGCGGCAGTCATGGCCGCACGGACCTTGGCGACGGCACCTGGCAGGCTTTTAAGTGCCTTGTACTCACCCAATGCCGTGCAGTTTGCCGTTTCACGTGCGATTGCCGGGGAAAGCAGTGAAATACAACTGGACGATGTCTTGAACGGCATACAGCGTGAATATGAAAAAGAAGGAAAGTTGTCCGGCAATGGAAAGAACCAGACACAATCCGCAACGCTACAGGTCGGGGCGCTGATGCAAACCAACGCTCGCGACTAACCACACCAGACCATTCCGCATGCCATTACCGATAGCACTAATGAAGAGCGCCAATCAGTCTAGTGACTTGTAACCATGAATATAGACTTATAGATTGTTTGAGAAAGAGTCTTGTATGAAAGCCGGGTGGCGGTTACATATAATTTTTCTATTGGGCGCTCTACCTTCAATAGAGTTAATGGCCGCATCGGAGACAGCCTGCAGGGCTTATGCAAATCGAGCCGTCCAACAGTACCAGATCGCGAATACCCACGCCAACTGCCATCACAATATGAATGCGAGGTGGCAACCAAATTACCAGAACCATTACGGCTGGTGTCTCAATGCGCAAACCAGCTGGCTACAATCCGAGCAAAAAATACGTGACAACTTCCTTGCCAAGTGTGGTGGCCTGAGCCCCATTGATAACGGCCCCCAACTCCATCCGGTCAACGAGTAAGCGTTTTGCGCACTACAAAAGCTACAACGGGAAATGGCAAGAAATCATCGCCTGCGTGCGCGAGCCCCTTCTGGGCTGAGGTGAACGGATAGTTGAACCTGCCTCACACTGCCCCGAGGCGCATTGGCTCAGCGCTGGACGACTTGCCATGGATTGGACTTTCCGCCTTGGGAGATAATGATGGAAACGATCATTGCTGCAATCCAGAACACCCCCATCCCCACTATCCTGATACTCGCCGGTTTGCTTTTTCTATTGCTGGGTTTTGTAACTAAGCTCGGAGGAATCGTAGAGGTATCGCCAGAACAAAAAAGATTAGCTTTCCCGATTGGACTGTTGGTTTTAGCTATTGGCTTATTGTTAAACTTCATACCGACTAATGATCATGAAATTCCTGAACAACATACAAAGTCTGAAGCAGATTCCACAGCTCCCCCAAAATCCACAGTCCCGCCTACTCCTGCAGTTGTGAAGACCCAGGCTCCAGCTTCACCGAAGCAAGAAGTAAAAGTACAGGACGTGGCTGTTGCACATGAAACAAAACCACCCATAGAGAATGCCACGACAAACCGTACCCGTTGGTTGACCTT
Source organism: Pseudomonas sp. EB271-G4-1 (assembly GCF_058791355.1). Lineage (NCBI taxonomy): Bacteria > Pseudomonadati > Pseudomonadota > Gammaproteobacteria > Pseudomonadales > Pseudomonadaceae > Pseudomonas > Pseudomonas sp. EB271-G4-1. The sequence continues at coordinate 56,082 of NZ_JBYTEO010000021.1, read as the reverse complement.
CGACTTTCCACCGCCCAACGGCGGACTGCTGGTTTACACGATCACGCCGGATGGCGATCCAGCATGCGCGTCCTACGACGGTGCCAATTGCTTGTGGGGACTCGTTTACGATCAAGTTGATTTTAAACGACTCAAAACTCTAGTCTGCGGTGAAGGGCATCGCGCCAAATGGGGTGTCACGGGTTACGAAGACCCCAAACACTGGTGCAATTTGGCGGTGCAGACTAGCAAGGTCAAGCCCGCTAACTAGAGCCTGTGTTCTACACCTATGGAGCGATCCCGTTGTCAGGTTGACACGAGTGTCGCAAACCTTGGGGTTTGTCGGTTGTAGATGAGGTGCAGCGGTTGAGATGAGCCAGGACTTAATGAGTGGCCAGCTTGACTCAGCGCCCTTGCTCACTCACACCCTGACGCTGGCGCGAATCAACGTTCTGCCTGATGCATGAAGACAAATCAATCCGCAGCGCCATGATTGCAGGCCTTCCTCGTTCTTCAACGCACATAGAAGCTCCCAGGCATCGTCTTTTTAGTAGCAGCTATTTGCGACTATTCGCCAGAAAACTGGCAGCCATGAGCAAGATTCGAAGAGCAAACGCACCGGTTTGTCAGCCATTGAGCGAGCAGCTGTGCCTTTTTGGACAACTCATGAACGCCCGGCATCGCCTATAAGTTCAATTAGGTGCTATGTCAGATATGTTCACGAGCAGCTTAAACCACTGATTCGACAAACCCGCTTCTGGCGTCCACTCTCTCAACGGGCCATGTCCTTCGTGTTCATGGCGCGTCATTGAATGAGGTGGCTGCCAATGAAGCTGATTCAGTGCCGTTTCTCTTCAGGTCTGCGTGTACCGCTGCTTGTGCAAGCTGGTAATGCGGCGCCGTTACCCATACTCGTTCCGTTCATCTACGTACAACTCAAACTCAGACACCGCGCATACAACACTGCCGCAGCGCACCTGTGCGCGCGATCCAAACTTTCTACACCTATGCCAAAACCCGAGACCTGGATATAGATAAACGCCATCTTGTCCTGTCGCTTTGAAGCGATTCTCGCCTTGTTGGATGCTTACGCGATCTGGCTCCAAAGCGACCGTCACGGCGACAACCTGATCGCCCGAACGGGCACAGCGGTATGAGTTTCATGAGCGCTATATTTCGAAACTCCGGCGGGTCTGCGGTGGGTCTGACAGTTCGACGATGCCACGCCGTTATGCAATTCGTTATCTAGCCGACTCGGCCAACCTCCACAACACCTAGCGTGCCTCGGCAGCCTGGAGCCGACTTGAGAGTTCAGGAGGTTCGCCGTGACGAAAACAGCCGATAAAGAACACGCGTCACCCTCCTCCTCTTTGCCTTCCTACGTGTTCAAGGGGCCGGCACAGGTTGCTATTCGAACCCGCACTAATGGCCAGCCCAGGTACTGACAGCTCGAACATTTCCTCGATGTGCTCTGAGCCTGTACGCAAAAGCAAAGGGCCCAGAAGCGCTAAAGCATCAACCCCAACCATGAGCTTCCTCGATGAAGTGCAACACGGCGCTGGAACGCTCATCAATGCGCGAAATCAGAGAAAGCTCACTGACCATTTCTGGCTGAGCCAACGGAATTATCCGTACGCCAGGCATGGTCAGTCGGGTCATGGTTTCCGGCACGATACTCAAGCCAATACCCGCTGCGACCAGTCCGGGGATGCTCATCAACGAGGGCACATACATGATGTTCTCCGGATGCAGTTGATTCTGTCGGCAGGCCTGGAGTGTGTGCGAGGTTAAGCCGATACCGGCAGTGTCCTGCAAAAATACGAATTTCTCGTGTCGCAGCAAAGCCAGCTCGCCGGTAAAACGTTCGGCTAGTTCGTGGTTGTCCGGCATGAGCAGGACGAGATTGGACTGACTGAAATGATGTGTGCGCAACCGGTCTGGAAGGTGATCCTTGAACACCCTGGCAAATGCCAGATCCAGCTTGTGATCGAGCAGCATTTCAAACTGCGCGCGAATACCCGCATCCACCAGCGACACTTTGACTTCGGGGAACGTGCTGAAGTAATGCCGCAGCAATTGCGGCAGATTGGCCTCGAACAATGCCGAATGGTAGCCGATGTTGATTTCGCCGACTTCGCCCCTCCTGGCACGCCGCGCAGCCGCAATCGCCAGTTCGCTAGACTCAATGGATTGCCTGGCATGGGGCAGAAACGCCAGGCCGGCAGCGGTCAATGCCACGCCACGGTTCTCGCGCCTGAACAGTGTCAGGCCTAACTCTGATTCAAGGGTACGCATCAATTGACTGAGCGCCGGTTGTGCAATGCCCAGCTGCTCGGCGGCCTTGCTGAAATGCTGGAGGTCGGCTGCAACGACAAAGGCCTTCAGATGTCGCAGTTCCATTAGGCTTACTCATAAGGTTGGCTTATGTATTTGTACGGATTTCGATAATTATTCTGCAAGCAGGATGCGTTAACGTCTACCCACTTCGACGCGTCCTGCCAGTGGCCCTGCCCCGAACGGGAACGTGTGAGTACCCATAACCATAAAAACAACGACGAGCACCTCTATGAGCACGACAAGTCACGAGACTCATGATTCGCGCATGCCTCGCAAAGCGGTGACCGCCGCGACTATTGGCACCGCGCTGGAATGGTTTGACTTCACGCTGTATGGCGCGATTTCGGCAACCATTTTGCCCAAGCTGTTTTTCCCGGCGATGGAACCAACGGCGGGCCTTCTGGCCTCGCTGGCAACCTTCGGTGTGGGTCTGGCCGCTCGCCCATTGGGCGCGATTACCTGTGGCTACCTCGGCGACAAACTGGGCCGTCGCAACCTGATGCTGGCCACCGTGACCCTGATGGGGCTGGCGTCGGTACTGATGGGCCTGTTGCCGACTTATGGTCAGATCGGCGTCTGGGCACCGATCCTGCTGGTGCTGCTGCGCATCATTCAAGGCTTCGCGCTGGGCGGTGAGTCCACCGGCGCCCAACTGATGGCCTTGGAACACGCCTCACCCGATCGCCGTGGGCGCTATTCGGGCATGCTGGGCCTGTGCTCACCGCTTAGCCAGATTTTGGCCAATGGCGTGCTCATGGGACTGGCCGCCACGTTGTCCAGCGAGCAGTTTGAAAGTTTTGGCTGGCGAATCCCCTTCCTCCTCAGTTTCATACTGGTGGTGGTCGGAATCTTCATCCGCCTGAAAGTCGATGAAACACCCGCGTTCGTTGCCTTGAAAAAGACTCCGGTCAAACAGGAAAAAAGCCCACTTAAATCCGCCGTCGGCAGCCACTAAAAGACCATCCTGCGCTTGATGTTGTTCTTCTGCTCGCCCGCCGCCCTGTTCTATCTGATCGTGATCTTTTCCCTCAGCTACCTGACCAAGCACCTGGGCTTTAGCCAGCAGACGGGTTTTATGTCGCTGATGGTGGCAAACGTCTGCGCGATTTTCGGTGCACTGGCCGGTGGTTACCTGGCCGATCGCTGGGGTCGAAGAAAGGCGCTGGCGCTGGGTTCATGCATGACCTTGCTGATCCTGTTCGTGTACTTCCCGATCCTCAACACCCTGAACGTCCCCGCCATCATGGCAATCATGGGTCTGTTCCTGGGCTTCACCCAGTTCCAGAGCGGCATCCAGCCCGTGGCATTCGCCGAAGCGTTCCCGACCCAGGTTCGCTATTCGGGTTCCGCACTGGCCTACACCGGCGCCAACCTGGTCGTTGGCGGCCCAATGCCAATGATCGCGGTCTATCTGATGGCCCAGTCGAACAACTCGCCGTGGCCTCTGGTGACGCTGTGCGCGGTGATCAATCTGATCTCGCTGGCGATGATCGTCATCGGCCCGGAAACCCGAGGTATTGACCTAAATACCGTCGCTGCACAAGACACCGTTGATACCACCCCCACCGCCATACTCACTAAATAAAGCAGCAGGACGACCATGAACCGCACTGTCTTCATCCTCAACGGCCCTAATTTGAACCTGCTGGGTCGGCGCGAGCCGCACATCTACGGCCACACCACGCTTGATCAGATTCGCCAGACCAGTGAAAGACTGGCCGAGGAACTTGACCTGGTCTGCGACTTTCGCCAGACCAACCACGAAGGCGTGATGGTCGACTGGATCCAGGAGGTTTTTGAACAGGGCGCGGCGCTGATCATCAACCCGGCCGGCTTTTCGTTTCACTCGATTCCGGTGCTCGATGCCCTGAAGTTGCTCGATACACCGCTGATCGAACTGCACCTGTCGAACATCCACGCCCGCGATGAACTACATCGTCACTCGATCATGTCCGGTGTGGTCAACGCCGTTATTTGCGGCATGGGAGCCGACGGTTATCCCCTGGCTATCAGGGCCATTGATGACCTGCTGCGCCGCAAGGCCCTGGGCAACTGACGCATCTCATCGCTTACTCCTGATACGGCGGTCTCTTTGGCAGAAGGTTAGCCGGGCCGCCTGCGCCTGAAATCCAGGTGCCGACCTCATAAGTGCACACAAAAAAACAATAATCCACTGCGAGAACACCTCCATGTACTCCCCTCTTTTTCACTGCAACGTGCCCGTACGACGCTCCTTGATAAGCCTGGCCCTGGCACTCGGTGCAGGACAGGTCGCCGTTGTCCAGGCCGATGAAAACAGCGGTTTTATCGAGGGCGCCAGCGCCACGCTGAATCTGCGCAATGCTTACATCAACCGCAATTTCGTCAACCCCGCCTACCCCAGCAGCGCCGCGCCTCAGGGCAAGGCTGAGGAGTGGACGCAAAACTTCATCCTTGACGCCCGCTCCGGTTATACCCCGGGAGTCGTAGGGTTTGGTGTTGATGTGCTGGGGCTTTATTCACAGAAACTCGACGGCGGCAAAGGCACGGGCGGCACTCAGCTTTTGCCTATCCATGATGACGGACGCCCCGCCGACAATTTCGGACGGCTTGGCGTTGCCGCCAAGGCCAAGGTGTCGAAGACGGTGGTCAAGGTAGGCGAATGGGTCAGCACGCTGCCGATTCTCCGTTCCGATGACGGCCGTTCGTTGCCGCAGACCTTTCAAGGCGCCCAGATCACCTCCCAGGAAATCAGCGGATTGACGTTGTACGGCGGTCAGATCAGGCAGAACAGCCCGCGTAACGACGCCAGCATGGAAGACATGTCCATGAACGGCAAAGCGGCGTTCACGTCTGACCGATTCAACTTCGGTGGTGGTGAATACACCTTCAACGAGAAACGCACCACCATTGGACTCTGGTATGACGAACTCAAAGACATCTATCAGCAGCAATACATCAGCTTGACCCACAGCCAGCCGGTGGGCGACTGGACGCTCGGCGCCAACATGGGCTTTTTCACCGGCAAGGAAGACGGTGCCGCCCTCGCTGGCGACATGGACAACAAAACCGCCTTCGGCTTGTTCTCGGCAAAACTGGGGGGCAACACCTTCTATGTGGGCTTACAGAAACTGACCGGAGACACTGCCTGGATGCGCGTCAACGGAGCCAGTGGCGGCACGCTGGCGAACGACAGCTACAACTCCAGTTTTGATAATGCTCAGGAACGCTCCTGGCAGGTGCGCCATGACTTTAATTTCGTCGCAGTGGGCCTCCCGGGACTGACCATGATGAACCGCTACATCAGTGGCGACAACGTGCACTCGGGAGCGTTTACCGATGGCAAGGAATGGGGGCGCGAGTCAGAACTGGCTTATGTGGTGCAGTCCGGCACGTTGAAAAACCTAAGCGTCAAATGGAGAAACTCAAGTATCCGCAAGACTTTCAGCACCAATGAGTTTGACGAAAACCGGCTGTTCATCAGCTACCCAATATCGTTGTTGTAGGGGGGGGGCAGTTGAGCCAACTGCGCTCATCGGTACCCGGCCTTGCGAACCAAGGCCGACCCACAAAGGCAGACAGTAACCGGAGTGCAACGAGCTGAGCCGAACCTGAGTAGAGGAGCCGTGTCTCCTCCATACTCATGCCTAGCGACATTCCCATCTCAATAGCCATAAACCCGGTAACCAGCACGAATGGAACCACTGCGGGAGTCAGTGGGATGAGCGTCCGAATTACGAATTGATGTGTCAACAGCGCTCGTGAATCTTTTTGCTTTTGCGTGATTGACGGTCGCAGGCATAGGCGCTGATTCGCACCAGGTGTCGATGGGAGGGATGAAGTTGGGTTTAAGCCCGCGACGTGTACGCGGTGTGCGAAATTTAGGAGCCCACAAAAAAGGGCCCTCGACGGGCCCTTTTGTTCTCAAACCAAAATCACTTGGTCAGCCAGGACTCAACGGTCGCGGAGCCGTGTTGCACTTTCCATTCCTTCAGCGTTTTGTGATTGCCGCCTTTGGTTTCGACGATCCGCCGGTGTGCGGCTTTTTGTAGACTTTTACCTGACGAGGCTTACGAGTGCTGGTCCTGGACTCAGTAACTGGTGCACGACGACCGGACATCGGGCGTCAGAAAAAGCGTCCACCCGATGTGAGTCAATCGCAATTTTTTTTGTAGGTTTAATCCAACTCGCTGATGCAGACCACTTTAGGCTGCGTCATGTCCTCATACGCAAATCGAACACCTTCGCGCCCCAGACTTCCGTACTTGAAACCACCGAAAGGCATGGCATCGAAACGATAATCCGAAGAGTCATTGATCATTACGCCACCCGCTTCAATCTGACGCGATAGTTTTAAAGCCTTGGAAATATCACGTGTAAAAAGACCTGCATGCAGGCTGTACTCTGTTGCGTTAGCCAGAGCAACGGCGTCGTCCAGATGATCAAAAGGTTCCAGGATAACCACCGGCGCGAAGACTTCCTGCTGCCAAATCGTACTGCTATGTCTCACATGCTCGAGCACGGTCGGCGCATAACTTCCAGCTTGGCGTTGGTGCCCACACAGAAGGACAGCACCTTCGGCCAGTGCTTCATTGACCAATTGCTCCGTACGGCGCGCCGCCTGCTCCGTAATCATCGGGCCTACATCCGTTGCTCGCTGGTTAGGATCACCTACTACCAAGGCGCGCGTTTGACTGACAAAACGCTCACGGAACTCCTCATAAATTGAACTATGTACGAGGATGCGTTGAGTGCCGATGCAATTCTGCCCTGCTGCCCAAAAGGCACCCGACACACAGGACTCAACGGTCGGGCCGATATCACAATCTTCAAGCACAAGAACCGGGGCATTTCCCCCCAGATCCATTGCCAGCTTCTTCAACCCGGCGGTACGAGCAATGGCCTCACCCGTAGCAAAACCACCCGTGAAGGAAATCATCCGTACGTCGCGAACCTCCACCAATGCTTTACCCAGGTCAACGCCACCCGTAGCCGGGGTAATCACAGAGGGTGGAAGCCCCGCTTTCACCAAGCACTCGACGAGCTTGAGAGCAGACAGCGGCGCGAGTTCCGAGGGTTTCAAAATCACGGCATTGCCGCCGGCGATGGCCGGGCCGAGCTTATGGGCGACCAGATTCAGCGGATCGTTATAGGGCGTGATGGCGACGATAAGTCCCAACGGCTCCCGTGTGAACCAACCTTGCCGCGATTCCGATCCTTCATAGGCCCCAAATGGAATTACTTCACCGGCGTTACGACGCGCCTCTTCCGCCGATAGCTTCAAGGTGTTCACGCAACGCTTCACCTCCTTCTCTGCTTGTCGCAGCGTTTTTCCCGCCTCTGCAACGATCAGCTTGGCAAATGCATCAGACTCAAGCTCCACACACCGAGCGGCATCCTCAAGAATGCGCGCACGCAGGTGACGAGGCATTGCCGCACTCTCGCGCACGCCGATTCGCGCGCGTTCCAGCAAGCCAGGAACTGCGGCTGCATCAAGGCAAGGGACGCTCCCTACCAAGCGACCATCGAATGGACTGAACACATCAATCTGTTTGGCTTCCACAAGCTGGATACTGGCCATGCTGGATACGCTCATGACAACCTCCTGTTACTTGCCGTGGGTGGTGTGAATGGCGACGATGTCCGACAGCAATGCAAAGGCCGTCTCGATACGCCCTGCCCCAGGCCCGGACACCGTGACAGCTCCCAGCAGTTCGGTATTGAATGACACGGCATTCGTGGCGCCGGCAATACCTGTCAGAGGATGCGAATCCGGCAGCAGCCGGGCCTCGACACTCGCTCGAACCGAGCCATCGGCTGCACGATCGGCTGAGCCAATCAGTTTCCAGCTCGCACCATTGGCACTTGCCTGAGCAATATCTTGCGCACTGATATTGCTGATGCCCGAACACGCTACATCACTGACATTCAGTCGTGCATTCAGCAGTTCGTTGGCCAGGATGACCACCTTGAGGCGTACGTCAAACCCCTCTACATCGGCGGTTGGATCGGCCTCGGCGTAGCCGAGTTGTTGCGCTTGCACCACGGCATCGTTAAACGCCAGGCCATCTTTCATCTGGCTGAGCACATAGTTGGAAGTGCCATTGAGGATGCCTTCAAAACCTTGGACGTTAGCACCCGCCAAGGCCTGCTTGGCCAGGCGAATCACAGGAGTGCCACTCATCACCGCCCCCTCGTATTCGAAAGCCACCTGGTTGCGACGGGCCAACGCTTTGAGCTCGGCCCCGTGCAGCGCAATGGGCCCCTTATTGGTGGTGACTACATGAATGCCACTTTCCAAGGCCCAACGGCAAAAGGTAGTTGCGGGCTCACCATCCACCGGGTTTGTGAAAGTGGCCTCAGCGATGATGTCTGCACCGGAGTTCTTGATCACGGCTTCATTGAAGGCCTCAGCCTTGCCGCCAGGCAGGTGAGCGAATGCGCCTTTTTCCACCGGTAGCGCGACCAACTGCTTTGCATCAAGACCCTCTTTGGCAACGATGGAGCCAAGGAACAGATCGGTAACACCGACGATCTTAACCGTGAAACCCAGGGAGTTTTTCCACTCGGCATTACGCTCGGCGACCAATTGGGCAAAGCCACGGTTCACGCCACCAAACCCTACCAAGGCAATTTTGTACTCAGTCATAACAGCTGTTCCTTTATTGATGTTGTTCGATAGGAACATCCTAAGAGCGGAGCTTTGGCAGTTGAATATGGCAGTCTGCTGTATTAGTTGAGCGTTTTGCCCAAGCGCGATCTTTTAAAACACCGCGGAAAGAACGAACGATGTCACGGTGTTTTCCACCCCCGACATGGCCGCAATTTCCTTCCACACGAGGTGGACACGTTCAGGTGTGGCGGCATTCACGCGTAACATCAAATCGAACTCACCACTGAGTACTTCACACTGCACGACTTCGGGAATGGAGCGCAGAGCCGCGAGTACTTCTTCGCCACGCATGCGGTCATAGCGGTAGACAAAGATCACCGCGCTGATAAGCGATGTAGGTCGTCGTGACTCACCGAGAAGGACTGTGTAGCCCTGGATCGCACCATCGCGCTCAAGACGCTCGATACGCTGTCGCACAGCATTGCGCGACAAGTTGATCTTGGCACCCAGTTCGATATGGGCTATTCGCGCATTGGCGGTCAGTTCGGCCAGTATGCGTTCGTCCAGCGGATCCAGAATGCGCTTCATGAAAGCCTCTGCTGTGCCAGACGGAGAGCCTGGCACAGGCCCTCGAGATCGCCCTTGGCCAGGTAAGGCAGTTGCTCGCGCACCTCGACAGTCCTCGCAACGCTTGCTTGCCAGACGCCGAGCTCTGCCAACAGCGCTGCCGACTTGGCCGGCGCTATTTGCCCGAAGGTGACCATTGGCGCCCCCAGGCTGCGTCGATGAAGCCGGCCGGCCAGCACACCGACAGCGGTGTGAGGATCGATGGCAGAACCTGTCTCTCGAAACAGTTCGACCACCTCATCGCGCACCTGGGATTCGTCTACCGCATAGGAATCGAAGAGTACTCGGGCACGCAGCCATTGCTGATTGCCGATGCTCATTTCTCCGCAACTTTCAAATTGCTCCATCAGCGCTTTTGTTGAGCAGCCATCGTGCTCGTAAATCTCCCAGATAAACCGCTCCAGGTTGGAAAACAACGAGAAGTCCATCGCTGGCGAAACTGTTCGACTGGTCATCCGGGTGGAGTAGCGATTGCAATGAAAAAACTGGTGCAGCGCATCATTGCTATTGGTAGAGATGATCACCTGATTGATGGGTAATCCCATTTTCTGCGCAATGTAACCTGCGTATATCTCGGCCGAGCTGGCAGCGGGAACGCTAAAGCCGACGGGACGTGAACCACCCCCCAGTTGCAACGCCGCGTGGAAGTAAAAAACGATTTGGGCCAGGACGCCGATCCAATTGGTCGAGTTGAAACAGACCGGCATCACTGCGTCCAACGGCCACTCACGCAAGAGTCGGGAGACCAGCGTCTGGCAATCATCGAAATTTCCGTCAACCGCAAACAGCTGAACCCGCGTTGGGTCGGCTGCCTGCAAGGCACTGAGTTGCTCAGGCGCAAGCCCCTCGCGCGGATACAGTATCGCCATGCGGACAGCCGGGCAGTCAGCAAAGGCTTCAAGCGCCGCGAGACCTGTATCACCATTGGTTGCACCGACCACCAACGCCTCTCTACCCACCTCCTCCAGAAAATGCTTGACCAGGCGCGACTGCAACTGCGCGGCGAAATCCTTGGAAGAGTGCGTCGGGCCATGAAACAGCTGGAGTATCCACTCGTTATGCCCGATCTGCTCAAGCGGGGTAATAGCGCGGTGCTTGAATTGTCGATAACTGTCGCTGAGCAATGCTCGGAGGGTGCTTTCGTCCATGGACGAACCAACAAATGGCGAGATTACCCGCCATACCAGCTCATCAAACGGCAGCCATGACCAGCTGGTGATTTGTTTCTCTGTGAATACCGGCAAACGGGTTGGTACATACAGGCCACCATTCTCGGCGAGCCCCGACAGCACCACACGGCGAAAGTCCGCCCGCATGTCACCGCCGCGTGTGCTTACATAATCCATGGTCACTCCCAATCGGTATTACAAAAGGCGATGGGCTTGAGCCACCAGCCAAGTAGAAAAATTTGCGGCATCAGGCGATAGCACTTCGGACTGCTCGTGCACCAGATAAAAAGATTCGCTGGCCTCTATTCGGTGATTGAATGGCGCAATCAATTGCCCACTCTGAAGCAAATCCTCGACAACGGAAGACCGCGCCAGCGCAACGCCCTGCCCCAATTCGGCCATGCGAATCGTGGAAATCAGCGTGTCAAACTGAAGCCCACGGGAATAATCGACGTCGTCTGCTCCAACTCGCTTCAACCAATAGCCCCAACCTTCTTCGTAACCCAACACGTGAAGCAGGGAATGGTTCATCAAGTCGCGAGGCTCATGTATGGGTGATCTGACCATGAGATCTGGAGAGCAAACAGGTTGAAGGATGTCCCAGGTCAATCGCTGAGCGTGCAAGCCAGACCACTCACCGCATCCCCACCGGATCTCCAGGTCATCCTCACCATCCGGTTCTTTCACCCAAAGATTGCTGATGTATCGAATATCAATCTGGGGATACTCCCGACAAAAGTCTGCGAGTCGGGGGGCCAACCAATAATGAAGAAAGGAAAGGCTGCCGCGCACCTTCACATGTCTTCGATTGTGCTGACCGAAAATCTCGTTCGTGCCAACGGCAAGGCGACTGATCGCGTCCTGAACAACAGGCAGGTACGACTGCCCCTCCTCGGTCAAGCCAAGCCCTCGGGGTAAGCGCTTGAACAGCGCCACACCGAGGTGACTTTCTAACTGACGAATCTGCTGACTCACGGCCCCTTGAGTCAAATGGAGTTCTTGCGATGCGTGGGTAAAGTTCAAACAACGCGCCGATACTTCGAATGCCCTCAACCAATTCAAGGGTGGTAGTGACTTTTGACTCATCGGCGCAACCTCATCAGGGCGTTATCTATACTCAATCATTGCCTGAGAAATTCACGCAGTGCTAGAAGAATGAGCAGCTGCGGCTAATGCCAACCTTTCTGCTCTCTTGTTTCGAGTGATCCAATAAACGAAATAGCACCACGCAATAAAGGGCAGGCCGAAATAAAGCGCCACTCGCTGCTCAGGATCAAATGCAATACCGACGCAGGCCAGGAGGCAGCACAACATTGCACCGATAGGCACCCACGGATAGCCACGCACACGGAAATGCAGGTCTTCAACGCGTCCGCCATTGGCAACGTATTGACGACGGAACGCGATCTGGCTTGCAGCAATGCTCATCCACACGACGACGACCGCCAGACCGGAAATGGACACCAAAGCCAAGTAAACCGTATCAGGGGCAAACACACTGCTGAGCAGAGAAGCCACTGCTCCTGCCATGCTAAGAACGATGGCGTTTACGGGCGTTCCGCGCCTGGAAAGCCTGGCGTAGCGCTTAGGCATATGTCCTTGATCGCTCAATGTCCACAGCATGCGCGATGCTGCATACAGCCCAGAGTTGGCGGCAGAAATCAGTGCAGTGAGAATGACAAAGTTCATAATGTCGGCGGAGTATGGGATACCAATCAACTCAAACACCATGACGAATGGACTTTCTACAAGTCCCGCCTGCTCCCGTGGCAGTAAGGTCGCAAGGACGAAAATTGTTCCCACAAAGAACAACGCCAAACGCACCACTGTCGTGCGGATTGCCTTCGGTACACTGGTTTGTGGATCTTTCGCTTCGCCTGCAGCAATTCCGATCAGCTCTGTTCCTGAAAATGCGAAGGAAACAGCCAGGAGGGTCATTGCAATGGGCAAGAACCCGGTGGGGAACAGCCCCTCACGAGTGAAGTTGGAAAGTCCCGCCCCCTGCAGACTCTGTACTTGCAAAAGTCCGATAATTGCCGCCCCCCCGATCGCTATGAACGTGATAACGGTCAGGACCTTAATCAGCGAAAGCCAAAATTCAGTTTCCGCAAACAACCGGACAGAGACAACATTGCTTAAGAAGACTGCAATGGCAAACAACGCACTCCAAATCCAGACCGGCGTTTCAGGAAACCACCGCACCATCAGTATACCCGCGGCTGTAAACTCTGAACCGATAGCGACTGCCCATGTGAGCCAGTAAAGCCAGGCCACTGTATAGCCGGTGCCTGGGCCAAGGTATCGCGTTGCGTAGCTACTGAACGATCCGGTTTCTGGCATCTGTACAGCCAACTCACCGAGACAGACCATGACTAAATACACCATCACCGCACCGATGATGTAAGCGATCACCGCACCGAGCGGCCCTGCCTGATTCACGGTGTAACCGGAGGTAAGGAATAACCCCGTACCAATCACACCGCCCAGTGCCAACATAACGATATGACGGGTTTGCATTTCCTTTTTAAAGCGCGAGTTTGGATCGGGCTGATTATTTTCTATACGCGTGGACATAGTTGTATTCTCATGAAATGTTCGGACAAAACTTGTAACTGGTTTTTTGGCAGTACAATTTTTTCGTCGCTGGATATTATTATTTTCATTCTTCATGAATGGCTTAAGATGAATATCGAAAGTCCTGCCTGCATTCAGGCTTCTATCTCAATGAAACGTTTGGCACTGTCAGCGTGAAGGATTGCATCATTTTGTTTACTTCGCACTAAAGCGAAGGCTTGCTTTAGATCAGCCAGTAAATCTGCTGAATCTTCAATTCCTACAGACACCCGAACCAGACCTTCGGAAATTCCAAGTGCCTGACGTTCTTCCGGGGTATTTTCCACATGACTGGTTGTCCGAGCAGGCCCATAAATAGTCTCGACCGCACCCAAATTACCCGCCCGATGCGCATATCTGAGCAGCGGGAGCAAACGAGTCACAGTGTCCATGCCGCCTTTAAGCACGAAGCTGACGATGGCTCCGAATCCGTTCATTTGCGATCGAGCAATGTCATGACCAGTGTGTTGAGGCAAGCCCGGATAGTTCACGGACTCTACCAACGGCTCGGTACAGAGGTACTCGGCCAAAAGTTGTGCGCTCGCCTGTTGCTGACGAAGGCGCAGAGCCAGAGTCTTGATGCCACGGATGATTAGATACGCCGAAAAAGGATCCAGCGAGGCCCCATTGATTTCGCGGTAATGGCGAACTTGAGACATCAGATGCTCAGCGCCGCACACTACACCGCCGAGTACATCACCATGACCGGACAGAAATTTGGTCGCGCTGTGCACAACCACATCAACGCCTAACGCGAGCGGATTCTGATTAAGAGGCGTCGCGAATGTGTTGTCCGCAACAATCAAAGCACCCACTCGCTTCGCCGCTGCCACAAGGCGCCGAATATCAACAATTTTCAGCGTAGGGTTCGTGGGTGTTTCCAAGTACAGGACGCTGCATCCTTTAGCAATCTCCTGCTCAAGAACCACAGTGTCGAGCGTATCGCAAAGGGTGACCTCCACCCCCATGCGTGGAAGGAACTCCTCAAAAATCTTGTTCGTACCACCGTAGCTGTCACGTGTAGATATCACACGCTGCCCATAGGATAGGAAGGTGTGTAGTACACCGCTGATTGCGGCCATTCCGGTGCTGAAAGCTACGGCAGACTCTGCGCTTTCGAGTTCACAGAGTTTATCTTCCAGGACAGAGACCGTGGGATTGCTCATCCTGCTGTAAATGAAGCCGGGCTCCTTTCCCAATGCCACGTCATACCACTTGTCGATATCGTCATAGCCGTAGGCGGCACTGACCACTATGGGTGCCTGGGTCGCATTATAGGGATGTTGAACCTGCTCTCCTCCCCATACGGCTCGAGTTCCCATCCCAACCTCTGAAGCTTGGACGGTGCGTTTTTTGTTTTCCATAAAGTTGTCTCGCATCAAGGGAAACACAACCCTTCCTGGTGGGCTTGGGAGGACTATATGGAAGGCTCGTGCTTGTGAAAAATCATGATATCTGGGAGTAAGGGGTGCTTTTTTTAATGGCTGGATGCCAGTTAAAGAGTGTCAAACCGTTACTGGCTGAGAAGTGCTCACATTCAGCTGCGCATGTAGTGGCTGGTATCGCGCCGGGCTACTTGAGCCGTTCTGTAGCCCATGGTCGGTATCCATTTCGTTTTCAAGCGGAACACGCGCTCCATTGGCGCGTTGACCCTCGCGCTCATGGCGGATCGCAAAGTTTGGGTCCCGGGCCCGGGCAATGTCTTCGGTGATCACCCGCTCGCGCCGAAACGCTGCGGTGCCGCAGGTGCCTTCCTGTGTTGTGAACCTCTCTCGCAGCGTTTTATACAGCTCTACCCGGCTTTAAAGAGGGAATTCCAAGTGAAAGGTCGTGCCTGCTTCAATGCTATCAACGGATACGCGACCGCCATGCAGTTGCATGATTGAGCGAACAATGGCCAATCCCAGACCACCGGAATCGTCGGGTTGATTGCGTGAAGGGTCGCACCGGTAAAAGCGCTCAAACAATCGCGGTAGATGTTCTGCTGCAATCGGCTCGCCGTGGTTGTGCACCGTAATTTCGAGCGTGTCTTGCGAAACCCTGCTGCTAATCGTCACTGCAGATTCGGGAGTTGCGTAGCGCAGCGCATTGGCCAGCACGTTAGCCAATGCTCGACGGATCAAGCCTGGATCACCCACCAACTGATCCTGAGTCCGGTTTATCAGTTGCACATCTCGCTCTTGCGCCACGCCTTCAAAATACTCACATAGCTGCTCGATCAGACCGTGCAGGTTGATTTGCTCGAATTTTACGCAAGCGTTTGGCTGCTCGGTGCGAGCAAGAAACAGCATGCTGTCGATCATTCTCGCCAGCCTTTCATACTCTTCCTGATTGGAAACCAGCAAGTTCTGGTAGTCCTCGATAGATCGACTGCGTCTCAGGGCTTGCTGGGTTTGTCCCATCAGGTTGCCAAGCGGGGTTCGCATCTCATGGGCGAGGTCTTCCGAGAAGCGTGAAAGCTGGGCGAATCCATCCTCAAGGCGTGCAAGCATCTGGTTGAGGGCGCTACAGAGCAGCTTGAGCTCATTCAGTTCATTGAACTGATCCAGCCGCAGATGCAGATGCTGCACATCGATTCCCGCTGCGCGCTTGGCCAGCAGGCGCACAGGGTGCAAGCCTCGTTGACTGACCCACCAGCCGAATGCGAACGCCAGCAGCGCACCGACTGACATGGCCACCCAGAGCTTGAGCCGGTAAGCCCCCAGCATTTGGTCGCGCTCCCCCAACAACTTGCCAGCAATCAGGGTCAAACCGCGATCACCCTCTATTACATCCTGCCAGGCAAGTCGCACCGGCTCGGAGGACTGATCGTCAACGAGGCGAGCGTGGGGTGCAGCCGGCAACTTTGGAAAAGTCATACCCACCGGGTTGATTTCGATCAACACCTTGCCGGTGTCATCGACAATCCATAGCAGACTGTCGCGATTGCCCAGCATGTTTTCGTAAAGCTTGGGCCGAGCTCGCAGTTGCTCGATGCTGTCGCTATCGCTGATCAATGCTTGCATTCGCTCCAGGCGTCCCAGCAGGGCCTGGTCGTCGCGCCACGCAATCTCTCGCTGTAACGATTGATAAAGATAAAAACCAATGGAGCCCAGTAACAGTGCGCTGACCAATGCGAACATGATCGCCAGGCGCAGGCTCAGGGTGCGCGGAAAAAGAGTCAAGATTGCACCTCAAGCATGTAACCGATACCACGCACTGTGTGTATCAACTTGAGCGAGTATGGATCGTCGACCTTGGCCCGCAGGCGACGAATCGCGACATCCACCACATTGGTGTCACTGTCAAAGTTCATTTGCCAGATCTGTGAGGCAATCAACGAACGCGATAGCACCTCCCCTTCACGACTGAGCAGAAGATGCAGCAGGGCGAATTCCTTGTTGGTCAGGGTGAGGCGCTCTCCGTTGCGCGTTACCTTGCGTCGCAACAAATCCAGGCTCAGGTCGCCAGCCACAAAATGCTCCACCTCGCGAGGCGGGCCACGGCGCAGCAAAGTGCGTACGCGCGCCAACAGCTCGGCATAGGAAAAGGGTTTGACCAGATAATCATCGGCCCCCAACTCCAGCCCTTTGACCCGATCATCAACCGAATCACGTGCGGTGAGAAACAGCACCGGGGTCTGCCACTTACGGCGGATGATTTGCAGCAATTGCCAGCCATCCAACCCCGGCAGCATGACATCCAGAATGATCAGATCGTACTCACTCTCCTGCGCCAAATGCTGGCCATCCAGCCCGTCAAGGGCGATCTCTACGACATAGCCCGATTCAGTCAGGGCTTTGCGCAGGTAATCCGCCATTTTCGTTTCATCTTCAACCACCAGGATACGCATTTTTTCCTCCAGGACTGGAGCACAGGCTAGCCCGCTTCGCTGATTTCTCACATTACATATTGGTAATCCGCAGGCAATCATTCTGACGGGGTGCTCTGTTCATGATGTCTGGCAATGACTCAGACAGACTCCACCCACCAAGGAAACAGCATGCGTAAAAGCCTATCGACTTCATTGCTGATCACACTCGCAATGAGCTCTGCATTCGCCGTTGCAGCCCCGGATCAAGTTGCGCAGCGCAAGGACGTGTCACTTGCAATGGCCAACGATTTGCTAAATGCCGCGCTGACGGCCTGTCACGCCGATGGCCGCACAGCCGTTGCCGCCGTTGTTGACCGAGGGGGCAATCTGGTTGCCGTGCAACGCGATGACAATGTCGGCCCGCACAACACGTTAGCCGCGCAACGCAAAGCCTATACCGCCCTCTCGACCAAGACTTCGACGCGTTTGTTAGCTGAACGCGCTCGCGCGAATCCGGACGCTGAAAACCTCAACACCCTTGATGAGTTGTTGCTGCTGGGCGGAGGCGTGCCATTGAAATTCGATGGTCAGGTCATTGGCGCCATCGGAGTGGCCGGTGCAGGGGGCGCTGCAAACGATGAAGGTTGTGCAGAGGTCGCTATCAACAAAGTTTTACCTGCCGTTAAAAACTAAGGACATCCCCATGACTGTATTGAAAAGCTTCTTCGTTGGCGCTGTATTGAGTGCCCTTTCAGCCCTTGCATCAGCGGCAACAAATCCATTGAGCGTGCATGTACTCAACTTGCAGGATGGCCTGCCCTCCCCTGGCGTCAATGTCACGTTGGAAAAACAGGACGGGAAAAACTGGGACATGCTCAACAGCGCGGCAACCAATGAGCAAGGTCGTATTACCGGGCTGTATCCGGAAGGTCGGGGCCTGGAGAAAGGTACGTACCGTGTCACCTTCAAAACCGGTGAGTGGTTCAAGGCGCACAAAACGTCCAGCTTCTTTCCGGAGGTACCCGTCATATTTGAGGTGGACGGCACTGTCCCGCACTACCACATCCCGTTGCTTCTCAGCCCCTACGGTTTCTCCACGTACCGAGGAAATTGATAGTTAAGCGATACCCAATGGTAGCCGCCAGGAGGAGAAGACAGCCGCCCTACTCGAAAGGGCGGCACTGTGGCCTGACTTTGCGGCGTCAAAACCTTGCGCGATAACCGGCTACGGAAATGACTTTAGGCGCCATCCGTGCGCCCCTTTCAGTCGGATATTGAGTGCTCTGCCAATCATGCGGCAGCTGCGAAAAGAGAGGGGCAAACGCCGATGCGCAATCCCCTACCCGATCAATGCGTGATTCGCGATCAACGTGCGTACCTCGTGTTTAACCACGGATTTACTTGTACAATCTCTATCGCTATGTATAAGTATTGCGTTTAATGAAAGTGCCAAGCAGTCCATACCACTGAGGTACATATGTTCAACTCGCAAATCAAAAAAGAACTGGCCATCAGCCAGCAGCGCTTGGCCGACTGCGAAGCCACCCTCGCTGCACTGGGTGGCTCCATGGCTCTGATTGAGTTCCAACCTGATGGCACTGTCCTCGACGCCAATACCAATTTCCTGAGACTAATGGGCTATCGCCTTGAGGAAATTCAATCCCGGCATCACCGCTTATTCTGTACGCCGACATACGCCAACAGCCCCGCTTATCAAGATTTTTGGTCGCGCCTGAGCAAGGGTGAGGTCATAAACGACAACTTCCTGCGCCTGGACAAACAAGGGCGTGAGATCTGGCTGGGGGCCACTTATAACCCAGTTCGCGACATATCCGGACGGGTGATCAAGGTCGTCAAGATTGCGACTGATGTCACTGCCCGGGTACAGAAGGAACAAGAGCAGGAGAGCCAAATCAAGGCGATTAACCGTTCCATGGCAACCATTGAGTTCAACCGGCAGGGAGAAGTGATCAGCGCCAACGAAAACTTCCTTGCAGTGATGGGTTACCGCCTGGATGAGATTATTGGCAAGCACCATCGTCTGTTCTGTGAGCATAGCGAAAGTGAATCCAACGAGTACCGACAGTTCTGGGAGCGCTTGAATCAAGGCGAATTTTTCTCCGGTAACTTCAAGCGCCTCAACAACCAGGGACACACCGTCTGGTTACGTGCGACTTACAATCCGGTTTTCGACGCCAACGGCAGCCTTTACAAATTCGTCAAGTTTGCGAGCGATATCACTGCTCAGGTGCTCCAGCAGGAAGCTGAGTCACGAGCCGCGCGCATGGCCTATGAGACTTCATTGAAAACCGACGGTACAGCGCGCGAAGGAGCACGAGTGGTGCAGGAGACAGTGGATGTCATGCAAAGCCTGGCTGGCGAATTGAATCACGCAGCCGAAGGTATCAATGCTGTCAGTCAGCAGTCGGAAGTCATCAGCAGCATCGTGCAGACCATCCGTGGCATCGCCGAACAAACGAATCTTCTCGCACTTAACGCAGCCATCGAAGCGGCTCGTGCCGGAGAGCAGGGTCGTGGTTTTGCGGTGGTCGCCGACGAAGTGCGCAATCTCGCTTCGCGCACAAGCCAAGCCACCATCAAGATTGTCGAGGTGGTGCAACACAATCGTGAATTGGCCAAGGGGGCAGTGACCAGGATGGAGGCGAGTAAAGACAAGGCAGAACAAGGCGTCAAATTAGCCGGTGAGGCTGGACAAGTGATCCTGGATATTCAGGACAGTGCTCGCCAAGTCGTACACGCGATCAGCAATTTCTCGTCGGCATTAGCACGATGATTCAGCCTTGCAGCCTTGTGCAAAGTCTTGTTTTGTCAGCATCAATTTTTTACCCAATGCGGCCTATGTTATGCAATACCTATACGCGACCATACCATCTGTACAATAAAGAGCATCGGCCACTGACGCTGTACCCTGAGCGTGAAGTTAACTTTACTGGACGATGTAGCGAAGCCTATGCACCTTCGTTCCATCAATCACCTGCGTGAGTTAATGCAGCTTGTCCCGCCATTTCCATGCGTGCTTGTGCAGCAGTGTGTCCATGACGAGATGTGCGGCTCACGTGAGGGTCCCATCGAGCCGTTGCGCATTCCTTTCTCCCTGGCTGCGCCTTGGTAAGTCACACTTACGCTGGATCCTGTCAAATGAACAAGACTCACCGACTATACCTGGTCTTGGGCGACCAGTTGTCCTTCGACCTGGCCTCATTGAAAGGGCTGGATGCGGAGCAGGATACGGTTTTGCTGGTGGAGGTAATGGAGGAAGCCAGCCATGTGCCCCATCACCCGCAAAAAATCACCCTGATCTTCAGCGCCATGCGCCATTTTGCCGAAGCGTTGAAGCAGCGTGGCATCCGAGTGCAGTACGTCACCCTTGATGACCCACAGAATAGCGGAACGGTGCCGGGCGAATTGCGCCGCTGGCAGACGCTGCTGCACGCAGAGGAACTGCACCTGACTGAGTGTGGTGACTGGCGCTTGGAGCAGTCGCTCAAGGACTGCGGCTTAGCGATCCAATGGCATAGCGATAGCCGTTTTCTCTGCAGCCGCGCCGAATTTTCGTCCTGGGCCAAAGATAAAAAACAACTGCGCATGGAGTTCTTCTACCGAGAGATGCGGCGCAAGAGTGGCCTGTTGCTCAATGGCGACGGCAGCCCGGTCGGCGGCTCCTGGAACTTTGATGCGGAAAACCGCAAGGCATTACCCAAAGGCGTGCGCCCCCCCTCGCCCGTGCGCTTTTCGGCAGATGCGATTACCCAGGAAGTGCTGGCGCTGGTCGTAAAGAACTTCTCCAGCCACTATGGCGTCCTCGACACCTTTGACTACCCGGTAACCCACGCCGATGCCCAGGCGTTATGGGACTATTTCCTCGATTGGGGCCTGGCAGCCTTCGGCGACTACCAAGATGCGATGGCCAGTGATGAGCCCTTCCTGTTTCACGCGCGGATCAGCGCTGCACTCAATATTGGCCTGCTGGATCTGCGTGAATTGTGCAATGACGTGGAAGCTGCTTACTGGGCGCACAGGATTCCGCTGAACGCTGCCGAAGGCTTTATCCGCCAACTCATCGGCTGGCGTGAATACGTGCGAGGGGTCTACTGGCTGAAAATGCCCGAGTACGCCAGCGGTAATCTGTTTGGCAACAGCAGGCCGCTTCCGGAGTTCTATTGGACGGGCGCTACGAAGATGAACTGCATGAGCCAGGCGATCGGTCAAAGTTTGAAACACGCCTATGCCCATCATATCCAGCGCCTGATGGTGACCGGCAACTTTGCGCTGCTGGCCGGCATCGCGCCGAGCCAGATTTGCGACTGGTACCTGGCGATATACATGGACGCGTTCGACTGGGTTGAACTGCCGAATACGTTGGGGATGGTCATGCACGCCGATGGCGGTTACGTGGGCTCCAAGCCTTATTGCGCCAGTGGCCAATATATAAAGCGAATGTCTGACTACTGCCGTAACTGCGCTTACAAAGTCAGTGAAAGTACGACGCACGACGCTTGCCCTTTCAACTCGCTCTACTGGCATTTCCTGATGCGTCACGGTGACCTTCTGCGTGGCAATCAGCGCATGAGCATGATTTATAAGAACCTTGATCGCATGCCTGAATCCAGGCAGCAGGCGCTATGGCAACGTGGCCAATTTTTGCTCGCGAAACTAGATGAAGGTGAGTCATTCTGAAAAAGAGTGAACGCCTGTCAAAGCATGCCTGGCATGCGGCCTTCCCTTCACATGGAGGAAGAAGTGGGCTCACGGCCGGGAGGAAGTGCACTACTGCCCGGAATGCTGCCATAGGTAGTCTTCAGACGTAGGCATTCCAACAACAAATTGACGTGGAGCAGCAACGCTTGGAATTAAGACAACTGCGTTATTTCGTAAAAATCCTCGAACACGGCAGCCTGGGACGCGCAGCGCTTGAACTGGACGTGGGCGTATCAGCCCTTAGCCAACAGATCGCGAAACTTGAAAGTGAACTGTCAACCCGCCTCCTTAATCGCACCACCACTGGCGTCACACCGACCAGCTCCGGTATGGCGTTCCTGCACCATGCCCAGCTGTGTTTGCGGCAGGCCGACAATGCGATCATGGCGGCTCACCGTGGGCGAATGAGTGGGTAAGTCACCGTCGGAATGGCGCCCACGACTGCCACTGTTCTCGCCCTGCCATTGATCAACGCGATGCGAGAGCGCTACCCGGATATTCAATTGCACCTGGTCGAGATGCTGTCCGGGCATTTGGCCACGCAACTCAATGCTCGCCAGATCGACCTGGCCATTCTGTTTCAACTCGAAGGGGGTAAGCGCTGGAGCGTGACGCCGCTGCTCGACGAGAAACTATTTGTCATCAGCTCACCTCACCTGCTCCACGCCCCCCAAGGAACCAGCGTGCAACTGGCGGATCTGGGTCAACTTCCACTGGTGATGCCGAGTGTGCAACACGGTTTGCGTTCTACGCTGATGGTTGCGTTTGAACGTTCGGGATTGGCGCCCAACATCATCATGGAAGTGGATGGTCTTGCCGTATTGATGAACGCCGTACGCGCAGGTCATGCCGCCACCATCCAGCCCGGAGCGGCGGCGGCGCTTAAAGGCGAGTCGGGACTTTCCGTGGTGGAAATTTCCGATGCTCACGTGGGTCGACGAAACCTGTTGGCGACACTGCCTGATGATGAACTGGCTCCCGCAGCCCTGGCGGCGCGGCTGGTCATCACTGATGTCGCGCGACAGTTGGTGATTGATCATCAGTGGCCGGGCGCTTCGTGGATCGAAGACGTCGCGCCATGATCTCTATGCCCCCTACCCCGGCTTTACGGTGAGCGCCAACCGGCAAAGCCTTTACGAAAACTAAACACCCCAACTCATTTCGCGCCTTTCGACAATAAGCTGACAGCACTACCTTCTCCCCACTCGCGAGGAGCACTTCGTTCATGCCTCCTTGCGATTGAGGAGTGATGATGATCGACGTATTAGTAATTGGCGGTGGCAATGCTGCCTTGTGTGCAGCGTTGATGGCTCGAGAGGCCGGCGCTAGCGTCATGTTGCTGGAAGGTGCACCAAAAATCTGGCGCGGCGGCAACTCGCAACACACCCGAAACCTGCGCTGCATGCACGACGCACCGCAAGATGTGTTGGTCGATGCCTATCCCGAAGAAGAATATTGGCAGGATCTGCTGAAAGTCACCGGTGGGATTACCAACGAAAAGCTTGCTCGTATTGTCATCCGCGCCTCGTCGAACTGCCGTGACTGGATGCGCTCCCATGGTGTGCATTTTCAGCCGTCGTTGTCTGGAGCCCTACATGTTGCGCGCACCAATGCGTTTTTCATGGGCGGCGGCAAAGCGTTGGTTAATGCCTACTTCCGCAGCGCCGAGCAGCTGGGCGTCAAGATCCGCTACAACGCACAAGTCACTGACATTGAGTTGAAGGGTGGAGAGTTCGTCGCGGCGTACATCGGTGAACGTGAGGTCGATGGTCAGCGTTTTCCCGCCGAGCGTATCCAGGCCAAGGCCTGCGTTCTGGCCGCTGGCGGATTCGAATCCAACCGCGAATGGCTCCGCGAAGCCTGGGGTCAAAACGAGCGCGGAGAATGGCCTTCAGACAACTTTCTGATTCGCGGGACGCGTTTCAATACCGGCGTACTGCTTCGGCGCATGCAGGCCCTGGGCGCCGATTTCATTGGCGACCCGACGCAAGCGCACATGGTGGCCATCGACGCCCGTGCGCCCCTGTATGACGGTGGTATCTGTACCCGTATCGATTGCGTATCGCTGGGCGTGGTGGTTAATCGCGACGGTGAACGCTTCTATGACGAGGGCGAAGACTTCTGGCCCAAGCGGTATGCGATCTGGGGGCGCCTGGTCGCGGGTCAACCCGGCCAACAGGCTTACTCGATCATCGACCAACAAGCCCTCGGCCGGTTCATGCCGCCTGTGTTTCCGGGCACTAAAGCCAACTCGTTGGAAGATCTGGCCCGCCAGTTGAAGCTTCCCGTTACCCAATTCGTCAAAACCATCGAGCAATACAACGCGGCCTGCCGCGTCGGCACGTTCGACCACACCGCACTGGACGATTGCCACACCGAGGGTTTGGCGCCCGCCAAAACCCATTGGGCCCGCCCGCTGGTAAAGCCACCGTTCTGCGCCTACCCACTCAAGCCCGGCGTGACATTCACCTATTTAGGTCTCGCTACCGACGAAACCGCCGCCGTTCACTTCAACGACAAGCCTAGCCCCAACCTGTTTGTTGCAGGAGAAATGATGGCGGGCAACGTATTGGGCAAGGGCTATACCGCCGGCATCGGCATGGCCATCGGTACCGCATTCGGTCGCATCGCCGGTGTGCAAGCCGCGGCTGCGGCCGGCTTCCTTACCCCTTCATTCACGGAGCCCCAACATGCAGCTGTTTGATCCCCAGGCACCGGGTCAATTGATACCGGTACTCAACCTTGAAGAAAGTGAAGTCCAGCGCCAAATGACCGTTTGCAATGCCTGTCGTTATTGCGAGGGCTTCTGCGCTGTATTCCCGGCCATGACAAGGCGTCTGGAGTTTTCTCAGGCAGATATCCATTACCTGGCGAACCTTTGCCATAACTGCGGTGCGTGCCTGCATGCCTGTCAGTACGCTGCCCCTCACGAGTTCGAAATCAATGTGCCCAAGGCCATGGCCAAGGTCCGCCTCGACACTTACGCCGAGTACGCCTGGCCACAGGTGATGGGCAAGTTGTACCGGCGCAACGGACTGACTTTGGCGCTGGCATCCGGTGCAGGGCTCGCGCTGTTTCTCTGCCTCACGTTGTTGGCGATGGGCAATCTGTTTACCGCAATGCCCGGGGGAAATTTCTACGGGATCTTCCCGCATAACACCCTGGCACTGATGTTCGGTGCGGTCTTCGGCTTCGCGGTACTGGCTTTGACGATTGGCGTGCGACGCTTCTGGCGCAACGTTTCACCGGCGGATGCGCCCCGCCAGGAAAAGACAGCCGCTGTGCTGGAGGCCACGGCCAACGTCGCCCAACTCAAATACCTGGACGGGGGTCATGGCGAGGGCTGCAATAACGCCGATGATCAATTCACCCAGTGGCGGCGGCGCTTCCACCACTTCACCTTCTACGGCTTCATGCTGTGCTTCGCCGCCACCGGTGTCGCCACGCTCTACCATTTCCTGTTGGACTGGTCGGCGCCCTACCCCGTCCTGAGCTTGCCGGTAATGCTGGGTATCACCGGTGGACTCGGCCTGCTGATCGGCCCCGCAGGCCTGTTGTGGCTGAATCTGCGTCGCCACCCCGAGCACGGCGACGAGAATCAGAAACCCATGGATCGCGGCTTTATCGCGCTGCTGTTTCTAGTTAGCGCCAGCGGCCTCGCACTTCTCGCGTTTCGCGACACCACTGCCCTGGGCCTGCTGCTGGCGATCCATCTCGGCCTGGTCATGGCGTTTTTCCTGACCATGCCCTACAGCAAATTCGCCCATGGCATTTTCCGCAGCGCCGCGCTGCTCAAATACTCCATCGAAAAACGCCAACCGAACCCGATCAACGCTGGAAGCGACTGATCGTTGAGCCATCTATTCCAAAAACAATATTGATCACCACGGTAGCCATGATGAAAACAACAACTCAAGACACCCGATCCAAGGGGTCGAAACTGGGCGCCATCCTGCGTGTCACCAGCGGCAATTTTCTCGAACAGTTCGACTTCTTTCTGTTCGGGTTC
The DNA here is from genome assembly GCF_058791355.1 of Pseudomonas sp. EB271-G4-1. NCBI lineage: Bacteria > Pseudomonadati > Pseudomonadota > Gammaproteobacteria > Pseudomonadales > Pseudomonadaceae > Pseudomonas > Pseudomonas sp. EB271-G4-1. The sequence goes on along the minus strand of NZ_JBYTEO010000021.1, from coordinate 30,244 downwards.
TACGCGACCTACATCTCGCAGACTTTCTTCCCTGCCACCAGCGAGTTTGCTTCGCTGATGATGACCTTCGCCGTATTCGGCTCGGGGTTCCTGATGCGTCCGTTGGGCGCTATCGTGCTGGGGGCGTACATCGACAAGGTGGGACGGCGCAAGGGACTGATCGTGACGCTGTCGATCATGGCTGCCGGAACAGTATTGATCGCCTTGGTACCCGGCTACGCCAGCATAGGCATCGCAGCGCCGATATTGGTGTTGCTCGGGCGACTGTTGCAGGGATTCTCCGCGGGTGCGGAAATGGGGGGTGTTTCCGTGTACCTGGCTGAAATCGCCACGCCCGGACGCCGGGGTTTCTTTACCAGTTGGCAGTCGGCCAGCCAACAAGTGGCAATCATTCTTGCGGCTTCGTTGGGTTATGCGATTAACGCGTCCATGGACGCTGCGGACGTTGCAGCCTGGGGCTGGCGTATCCCATTCTTCATTGGTTGCCTGATTATCCCGTTCATCTTCATCATTCGCCGCTCGCTTCAGGAAACCGATGCTTTCAAAGCGCGCAGCCATCACCCAAGTGCCAGTGAAGTCTTTCGCTCGATGCGCGACAACTGGCGCACGGTACTGGCTGGTGGTCTGTTAGCGTCGATGACCACCACCACGTTCTATCTCATTACCGTCTACACCCCGACTTTTGGCCGGTCTGTACTGAACCTGAGCACCAGCGACAGTCTGGTGGTCACGCTCTTCGTCGGCCTGAGCAACTTCATCTGGCTACCCATCGGCGGTACGATCTCTGATCGCATTGGTCGCCGCCCCTTGTTGCTGGCGGTCAGCTTGCTGTGCATCTTCACCGCCTATCCCGCCATGCATTGGCTGGCCGCGGCGGCAAGCTTCGAACGACTGCTCGCCGTGCTGCTGTACTTCTCTTTTTTCTTTGGCATTTACAACGGCGCGATGGTTGCGGCATTGACCGAGGTAATGCCGCAGAACGTACGAGTCGTAGGATTTTCACTGGCATTCAGTTTGGCAACGGCTGTGTTTGGCGGTTTTACACCCGCCATCTCAACAATCCTGGTACAGGCAACAGGAGACAAGGCGTCGCCCGCCTACTGGCTGATGTTTGCTGCGGTGTGTGGGTTCACAGCGACGACGATCCTGTATCGCAGGCAAAAAGCAGTGCCAGTCAACGCTTGATCAAAGATAGGTTTCGGCGGAATTCAGGGCTTTGCGCTGAATAGATATCGCGCCCTGGCCTGCATTGAGTCCTCTTCGTCTCAATGCAGGCCAACAACCTACCTATCCTTTCCAGAGCCCTGCTCCACGGTGCCCAAACCTAAAACCAGAGCAAACAACATCTCGGGTGCGCGAGGCCGCGATCAGGGGATCACCAAAGAACGATGTCGTAGGTAAAGTAGACCCGGTTGCTGTCTCGGCCACGGGAATAATCCGAACGGTAAACGTAGTTACGCAACCGCACACCCAGGCCTTTGAAGGTGCCTTGCTGTACGACGTAAGCCAGTTCGGCATCACGCTCCCACTCTTTTACCGTGGTGTTGGATTTACCGTCGTTGCCGCTCAAATAGCGGGTGGAGAACGTCAGGCCCGGCACACCAACGGCAGCAAAGTTATAGCCGTAATTGAGCATCCAGGTTTTTTCATCTTCCTCGACGAACTTGCCTATCCCGGCGTTGCTGAACGAGTAAACCGTAGCGCCACTGATAAAGGGCAAACCAGCATCACCACTCAGGGTCTGGTATCCGCCACCGAAGGTATGGCCGGAGATGGCGTAGGACAGTTGCCCGCTCAGCATGTTGTTGTCGATCTTGCCGCTGTAGGCAGAACCGGTATCAACACTGTTGAAGTAGCGCAAATCACTGGTCAGCACGCCGCCGCCCAACGGAAGATCGTGCTGGATACCCGCAAAATTCTGACGGTAGAAATTTTCCAGCTCGCCGTAGAAGTAACTCAAGCGAATGGTTTTCCCCAGCTTGTACTCGGCCCCTGCGTAGCTGAAGTCGCCTGATTTATCACCGCCATAACCGTCGGGCACAATCGGCATGCTGTCGGTGGAATCACGCTGTTTGAATCGATCCAGGTAGCCCCCGGTGAGGGTGAGGTTGTCGATGTCGACGCTACTGATATGTGTGCCCTGGAACGTTTGCGGCAATAGTCGCGCATCGTTGTAGATCAGCACCGGAGTCTTGGGTAACAAGGTGCCGTATTTGACCGTGGTCTTCGCCAATTGGGCCTTGGCGGTCATGCCCAGGCTTGAAAACTCGTCAGCCGCACGTCCGTCATCATGGACAGGCAACAAGCCAGTGCCGCTACGGCCCCGGCCGGAGTCAAGCTTGACCCCGAGCAGGCCAAGGGCATCCACACCAAACCCGATGGTGCCGGGGGTAAACCCTGACTGGTAATCCAACAGGAATCCCTGGGCCCACTCGGTTCGCTCGCTCTTCGCCGTCCTTGCCGATTTGGCACTCAAACCATGCTCGTCGCGGAAATTTTCATTGAAATAGACATTACGCAATTGCAGCTTGAGCTTGCTGTCATCGATAAATCCTTGCGCACTGGCACTGGCCAGCGGCATCAAACAAAGAAGTGGAAATAGCGCCCGTTGGGTGTGCAAAGTGGTCATGACAAGCTACTCATTGTTGTTTTTTTGGAGTGCAGGACAGCGCGCGCCTCACTGGCGAGGCGCGTCGGGAAAAAGCAAGTGGTGTTGGGGGAATCAGGTGAAGAGACTGATCGCCCCGGTCAACAGCGCTAGCGCGGTAATCACCAGGGAAGTGAGCACCGCCCATTTGACGGTGGCTTTCTGGAAGTCGCCGATATCGCGATCAACCATTCCCACCAGCAACAGGGTTGAAGCTACCAACGGACTCATCAGGTGTACTGGCTGGCCGAGAATCGATGCGCGGGCGATCTCCACCGGATCAATGCCATACGCCGCAGCGGCATTCGCCAGGATGGGCACCACACCGAAATAGTAAGCATCGTTGGACAGGACGAAGGTCAGCGGCATGCTGGTAATCGCCACTACCAGTGGGAACAGATGCCCCCAAGACGGTGGAATCCAGTCAACCAGGGTTTGCGCCAGCGAGTCGACCATCTTGGTGCCGGAAAAAATCCCGGCAAAGATACCGGCGGCAAACACCAGGAGTACGACTGTCATCGCGTTGCCCGAATGGGCAAGGATGCGTTCCTTCTGAATATCCAGTTGCGGATAGTTGATCATCAGCGCCAGTACGAATCCGATCAGGAACAGGATCGCGGAATGCATGATCCCCATCACCAGCGCTACCATCACCACGATCACCAACAGCAGGTTGACGTAGGCCAGCTTCGGGCGCTTGTGCGGAGTGTCTTCAAGAATCGCCTTGATGTAGCAATCACCGCCGCCGCTTTCCAGTTGGATATTACCGATACGCTTGCGCTCGGCACGGCCCAGCAGGAAGGCAGTGAAGACCACCCACATTGCACCGCCGATCATGGTCGGCAGCAAGGGAACGAAGTAGGCGCCGGCATCCAGGCCCAGCGCCGCGATCGCTCGGGTCGCGGGCCCTCCCCAAGGGGTCATGCCACTCATGATGCTCAGAGATAGCATGGCAATGGTCGCCAGGATCATTGGATTCATCCCGATACGTTTGTACAGGGGAAGCATTGCCGCACAGGTAATCATGTAGGTGGTGGTGCCATCACCGTCCAGAGCTACCAGCAGCGACAACAACGCTGTGCCGACCGCGATTTTCATCGGGTCGCCGTTGACGCGCTTGAGGATCTTGCGAATCAGTGGGTCAAACAGGCCGGCGTCGATCATCAAGCCAAAAAACAAGATCGCGAACAGCAGGAGCGCGGCCGAAGGTGCGACCATTTTCAAGCCGTCGAGCATCATCTTGCCGGTAGTGCCCCCAAAACCGCCAATGACGGCAAACACAATCGGCACCACTGTCAGGGCGACAATCGGCGACAACCGTTTGGTCATTATCAGGACTGTGAAGACCACCACCATGGCCAAGCCAAGCAATGCGAGCATAGTTAAGTTCTCTTGTTCTTATGAGTAGCGTGGCCGACGCACAGACGCACAGACGCACGACCCCGTGCCCGCCAGATGGCACGATCAACGGTACCTGGCGGGGGGTGTTAATTGAAGTATTGAAGGGGGCTCGATTCAGCCGTGACCGGTTAGACGTGTTCCGTGACCTTCAGGCCGTCCCAGTCCGGCGTCTGGACTTGGGTAGAGGCCACCGCGGGCAAAGGTGTGCCGTCCAGGGTGCGCATCAAGGTCTCGCGGTCGCAGGCGTTCTCCGAGATGGACATCACCACGGTAGCCACCGCGTTGCTCGCCAGACTGGTCAATGCCCGGGCTTCCGACATGAAGCGGTCGATACCGATCAGCAGGGCGAGGCCGGCCAGGGGAATATCATGGATCACGGTGAGTGTCGAAGCCAGCGCGACAAAACCGGCGCCGGTGACACCTGCGGCCCCCTTGGAGGACAAGAGCATGATCGCCAGCATGGTCACGGTCTGGGTCATGCTCAGTTCGATGTTGCAGGCTTGGGCAATGAACACTGCTGCCAGCGAGAGGTAAATCGCCGTACCGTCGAGGTTGAACGAGTAACCCGTTGGCAGCACCAACCCCACCACACCTTTCTTGCAACCCAGGGCTTGCAGCTTTTCCAGCATCCGCGGCATTACAGGTTCAGTGGAAGAAGTCCCCAACACCACCAGGAATTCTTCACGGAAGTAGCGCAGCAGCTTCCAGAGGCTGAAACCATTGGCCCGGCAAATGCTCCCCAGCACCACAAAGACGAAGAACGCGCAGGCGATGTACAACGTCATGATCAACTTGGCTAACGAGCCCAGCGATGTAATACCGTACTGGCCTACGGTGAACGCCAAAGCGCCGAACGCACCGATCGGAGCGAAGCGCATCAGGTAGGAGAAGATCTTGAACACCATGTGCGAGGCGGATTCCAGTACATCCAGTACCGGCTTGCCACGCTCGCCGATCGCCGAGAGTGCAAAACCGCTAAGCACTGCGATGAACAACACCGGCAGTACTTCACCTTTATTGAAAGCCCCGATGAACGTGTCCGGGATGATGTGCATGAAAAACTCGACCACTCCCAGCTTCGCGGCAGAATCGGTGTACTGCGACAGGCCCTTGGTGCTCAACTGGGTAGGGTCAATGTTCATGCCCACACCGGGCTTGAACAGGTAGACCGACACCAGGCCGATGATCAAACTGATCACGGTCAGCGCCAGGAACAGCAGCATGGTCTTGCTCAACAGGCGGCCGAGGGAGCGTTTGTCGCTCATGCCGGCGATGCCGGTGACGATGGTGCAGAACACCACCGGAGCGATCATCATCTTGATCAGCTTGATGAAGGCATCACCCAGCGGTTTCAAGGCAATGGCCTGTTGCGACCAAAAATGTCCGACGAGTACGCCCAACAGCACGGCGAGGAGGATCTGGAAGTAGAGCGATTTTACAACTTTCATGGCATCACCCATTTTTAGAATTGTGCTGATGCAAAAACGGCAATGACTGGGGGGAATTATCCGGCGAGTCGTTGGGAAGCCGCGGCGTAGACAAAACCGGAGAACAGTCGGCGCGCTGTACGTACCACCGAGGCGCGAATGGTCTCACCCTGATCGCCGGTGTAGGACAATACGACATCTATTCCACCACTTGGATGTTCAATGCGTACTTGCTTCAAGCGTGGCTCGCTTACCCCGCCAAGCAAATGCGCGACCACACTGCCTGGCGTGACGCAAGCGGTGGCCAGGCCGATGGAACCGGTGATCGCCAAGGCCCGGTGGCAGTTGTGGGGCATGAAGTAGCGCACCTGGATTGTGCCGCCAGCCTTGGCCGGAGATACCAGCACGGGCTTGGGAATCACTTTATCGCTGACATCACCCAGGCCCATTGCCAGGCCGGCTTGCAGTCGCAAGGACTCCAGGCGACGCAGGAACTCTTTATCGGCATCCAGTTCAGCAGGGCTTTCATCACCCTGTTTACCCATTTGGCCAGCTTCGACGATCATCATCGGCATTGCCATGTCGATGCAGGTCACTGCGATACCGTCGATCAGGTCCTGCGTTCGCCCTGTCGGGAAAAGTTTACCGGTCTTGCTGCCCGCAGCATCCAGGAACGTCAGTTGCACGGGCGCGGCGGTACCCGGCACACCATCGATGGCGGTGTCGCCTTCATAGCTGACCGTGCCACCGGGGGTCTGAACCTCGGCGTTCACAAAAGTCCCGGTATTGAGGTTGCGAATACGCACACGGGTCAGGTCTTTGCCGGCTTTGACCAGCCCTTGCTCGATGGCGAATGGGCCAACGGCGCAGAGCATGTTGCCGCAATTGGGCGCGGTGTCGACTCGACGCTGGGAGACCATGACCTGAACGAACAGATAGTCGACATCCGCATCAGGATGCAGCGACGGGCTGACGATCGCCACCTTGCTGGTTTGTGGGCTACCGCCACCGATACCGTCAATTTCCAGCTCATGTCCAGAACCCATAAGGTTCAGCAGCAGTTCATCACGCTCTGCGATCGCAACAGGTAAATCCCAGGCGAGAAACACCGGGCCCTTGGAAGTACCACCGCGCATTAGCACACAGGGAATTCGTTGCATGAATACTGACTCTTGTTGATCAATGGGGGTTATTGATGTCTTGTGAGCAAGAGTCGCAGGCTTTCAAAATTGTTTCCAATGCAAATATCAGCCTGATTATTGCGTTTGACGAATGATAAATCTAGGATGACTGGGCTGACCAACGCTCCTCTGAGGGGATAAAAAAAGTGAATTATGAGCTCAATGACATCCGATCTTTCGTGAAGATCGCAGAACTTGGCAGTTTCCACGAAGCAGCCGATGCCTTGCATCTCTCTCAACCGGCGTTGAGTCGCAGGATGAAAAAGCTAGAAGAAGGATTGGGAACAGCGCTTCTCGATCGCACGACAAGACGGGTAAGCCTCACCAGTGTCGGTCGAGACTTCCTGCCCAAGGCACGACGCTTACTGGATGACTTCGACGACTCGATACTCAACATCCGGGAGCTGGCGGAGCGCCAAAGCGGCCGGGTAACCCTGGCCTGCATCCCCACCGCAGCCTTCTACTTTCTGCCATCGGTCATCCGTCTCTACAACGAGCGCTATCCACAAATTCGCATTCGCTTGCTTGACCTGAGTGCGAACGAAGGGCTGGAGGCTGTCCTGCGTGGCGAAGCCGACTTTGGCATCAACATGATGAGCGGCCAGCACCCGGACATAGAGTTCGTGCCGTTGGTCAACGAGCCTTTTGTCCTGGCATGTCGACGCGATCATGAGTTGGCCAAACGAAGCGCCGTCACCTGGTCTGAACTCAGCAATTACCGCCTGATCGGGGTCGGTCGCCTGAGCGGCAACCGAATGTTGCTTGACCACGCTTTGTCGGGCTTGAGCTGGCGCCCGCAGTGGTTTTATGAGGTGCAACACCTGTCTACATCGCTGGGTCTGGTAGAAGCTGGATTAGGTGTTTCGGCAATGCCGAGCCTGGCAATGCCTGCAGTGGATCATCCAACGTTGGTGAGCATCCCTTTGATCGAGCCTGTTGTGAACCGATCGTTGGGACTGGTTTACCGACGAGGTGCCTCCCTCTCCCCTGCAGCGGAAAAATTCGTCTCCATCCTCCTGGAACAGTGGGAGCAATGACCCATGGCCGGATTAACCCGCCCTGGAATCCACCATTACGCTGATGCCTCACTCAATGCAGCGCGTTCGGCCACATGCCGTAAAGAGTCGAAATTGATATTGGCGCCGGAGTCGATGGCAATCAGTGTCTGATCCCGCACACCCGTTCGCGCAACGTATTTCTTGATGCCAGCAACGGCCAGAGCGCCAGAAGGCTCTGTGATAGAGCGTGTATCGTCGTAGATATTCTTCATCGCGATGCAAAGCTCATCGTTACTGACAGTCAGTACCTCATCGACGCAAAACCTGCACACCTCAAAGCCGTGGGCGCCGATCTGCGCGACCGCAACACCATCGGCAAAGGTGCCCACACTTGGCAGCACCACTCGATCATCGGCCTGGAGGGCTGCATTCAAACAGGCTGAATGTTCCGACTCGACGCCAATGATGCGCACCTCTGGCCGCAAGTATTTAACGTAAGCCGCGATGCCGGCGATCAAACCGCCACCGCCCACCGGAACAAAGATGGCATCCAGCCCCCCTTGATGCTGACGCAGTATTTCCATGGCGACCGTGCCCTGCCCGGCAATGACATCTGGATCATCGAAAGGCGAAACAAAAGTTTTGCCGGTTTGGCTTGCCAGTTCTAGTGCATGAGACAAGGCAAACGGAAAGCTTTCGCCGTGCAGCAGTGCCTGGGCGCCACGACTACGGACTCCTGACACCTTCAACTCTGGCGTCGTGGTGGGCATGACAATCATGGCGTCGATGCCAAGTTGCCGTGCTGCCAATGCCACACCCTGGGCATGATTACCCGCTGAAGCGGTGATCACTCCGCGCTTCTTTTGCGCCGCGCTCAAGTTGACCAGTTTGTTGTAGGCGCCTCGGATCTTGAAGGAAAAGGTCGGTTGAAGATCTTCGCGCTTGAGCAGGATCTGGTTACCCAATGCCAACGATAATGCAGGTGCCGGCTGCAGGGGCGTATGCACGGCCAGTTCGTAAACCGGCGCGGCGAGGATCTTTTTGACGTACTGCTCAAGTAGGGTGTGTTGGGCGAGCGTACTGGGCATGATCGTCTCCTGACATTGATCAGAGCCCCGAGACAGAAAATGAAAACCCGCCTCCAGGGCGGGTTGGGTGCTGCAGTCGTGAGCTAGCCCGCCAAATGAGGAATGGCGGTAATAATGCTTGGCTGGCAGCGCAATACGATGAAAGTCATGCTCGGAAATTAGCCGGGCGCCGACGGCAAGTCAACGGCCAATTTCCAAATTCTTCGGTAGCTGATTGGCAACGCCTCATTTACGTTTGCGTGGCGGCAAAAGCATCGGACTTTGCAGTGTTCCGTAACGCAGTTGCCCCTTTATCTGAAACATTGCAGTGGATTAGACCGCACCAACTCAACAACGGACTGGCTCCAGCTAAGGCCGAGAAAAAACTTAACGTCGTGTCCGGGATTAGTTGCCCACTACAGAGCGTCCGTTCTGAGTGACTGAAGAACTCGACCTTTATCGAACCCTTGCCGAAGCGATAGGTCTGCTCTTGTACACGTCCACGGAAATAATCGAATGTCCGCTCAACACACCCTTGTCGTCCTCGCTCGGGGCGGATATGCCGCTCGCGGCGTTCTGTATCTGATCATTGGTATCTTCGCGCTGCTGGCGGCTCAAGACTCAACAAAACCGAAGGACAGCCACAAAAGCCTTGAAGCGTTATTGAGCCAGCCATTTGGATATGTCCTGGTTGGGCTAGTGGTGGCGGGACTACTGGCCTTCGCAGGGTGGCGAGTGCTGCAAGCCATTCGCGACGTCGATCATCACGGTACGAAACTAAAGGGGCTGGTGATTCGTGCGGGTTTGTTGGCGGGCGGTTTACTCAATGGTGCTCTTGCGTTTTTTGCATTAGGGCTGCTCATTAGCGGCGTCAGAAGCTCAGGTAATGCCGGAGGTGGGGAGACGAAGGATCTACTGGCGCATCTTTTGTCCTGGGATCACTCAAACGTGGTCGTCTACCTCATGGCGCTCGTTCCATTAGGCGTAGGAATTGCTCACATCATCAAAGGATGGAAAGCGTCGTTCGAGAAGTATTTTGAGGCTGATGAGGACGTGATGCGATACGTCCGTCCGGTGGCTCGTTTCGGACTCATGGCTCGCGGCGTGGTGTTTCTTGAGATCGCCCTGCTCCTGGCAATCAGCGGCTCCCGTTATCAGGCCACGGATCCACCTGGCATGAAGGAAGCGCTCGATGCTCTGCAGAACCTACCGGTTGGCGGTTTGATTCTGATGGTGATGGCTTTGGGGTTAATTGCCTTTTCGGCCTACAGCTTCTCCGAAGCCGCATGGCGCAAGATAAACATGGATGTGCCTGGGGTAACGAAAACATAGGCGCGTGGCAGGAGTCATCGCCAAAGCGGAACCCTCCGTATTAAATTAATTTGAACCGCTTTGGGACGTGCCCGCCTAATGATCAGCTTGTGATGAATTGCACAGGCAATGTGCCAATAACGGCATGCTCCGAGAGGTGATCGACGTGGCTAAAGACGAGAAGAAAAGCAAAGGTGACGCTTCGAAAGCAAGCAAGGATTTGAAAGACAAAAAGGCATCACCGGCGAAGAAATCAGCTGCGGCCTCGGCTCTTTCGAAGTCTTCCGAAAAGAAAGACAAGAAAAAAGATGCCGAACCAAAGAAATCTGCAAAAAAAGCTGATAGCAAGCCAGAAAAGGCCAAGAAATCAGAGAAAGCAGAAAAGTCGACGAAAAAGAAAAAGTGACATCCTGGTATTTGCTAGGGCTTTACGCCCTAGCTTACTCAGGCCGAGTTGTTCGCAACCGCGATCAGTACCTTCGCCATGAAGGTGGAGCATTTGGACAATCTTGATTGGGTTCAATGGCCCGCTATGTTCGTCACGGTACTTGCGGCGTGGCTGATCGGATCTCAGCGCCCAAGAAGGCGAATGACCGGGTTCGTATTGTTCAGCTTGAGTAACGTGCTATGGGTGATTTGGGGCATTTATGCGCAAGCTCATGCGCTTATCGTGTTACAGATTTGCCTGTTCCTGATGAATCTCCGTGGGTTCAAAAAGAACTCTAGAGGCCCGTAGCATCAGGATCCCGGGATACCCTCGAATCTTTGAGATTCTTTCTGAAACCCCGGGCGTTCATCCCTAGAAGCACACACTCAAGTACGATCAACGCATAAGCGTGCGAGTGAAGACCCCAGACAACCCACAACGCATTGCTCGCGATGAACCCCCAAAACGCGATCATCCGTCGGCGTGGTCGTTGGGAACCGACGAACCAGGCCGAGATCACCGTGACCACCATAGCGGGCCATTGCACAAGATCGATATATTCCAAGCCAGCTCCCCTCGCGCTACAGCCTTATTCAATGTGCAACGCCAGCACTCGCCAGCGAGTTGAGAGTGGGCAGTCCACTCAAACCGTGGATATGGCGAATAGGTGATTCGGGCCATCGGCGCGGTAGATGTAAGGGTCTGGACACCGCTGCACAGCTCAAAGTTCTAAGCGAAGCCTTCGGGTTACGGTTTCGTTCGCTAATCGCACGACATCTCCTGCCAGGACACCCGCCTGCGCCCATTGTTTGGCACCCTATGCACATCGTTGCAGTAACCATGAATTCATGCGGTTTGGCGTCAGAGCATTCTGTTCGGCCAACTTGAAAACAGGAGTAAGCCTTGATCAATAAAACATTTGAATCCGTCGCTGCTGCACTGGACGGTATTGCCGATGGTTCGGTCATCATGGTGGGTGGCTTCGGTACTGCCGGGATGCCGTCGGAGTTGGTAGATGGCGTCATCGCTTCGGGTGCTCGCGATCTGACCATCATCAGCAACAATGCCGGCAATGGTGAAATCGGCCTGGCCGCCTTGCTCAAGGCCGGGCGCGTTGCCAAGGTCATCTGTTCGTTTCCGCGCCAATCCGATTCCTATGTATTCGACGAACTCTACCTGGCGGGAAAAGTACAGCTTGAGGTGGTGCCGCAAGGCAATCTGGCCGAACGTATCCGTGCGGCAGGCTCTGGAATCGGTGCGTTTTATTCGCCAACCGGATATGGCACGTTGCTGGCCGAAGGCAAGGAAACCCGAGTAATCGACGGTCGCAATTATGTGCTGGAAATGCCGTTGCACGCTGATGTCGCATTGATCAAGGCCGAAAAGGGCGATCGCTGGGGCAACCTCACCTATCGCAAAGCCGCGCGTAATTTTGGACCGATCATGGCGATGGCAGCGAAAACGACAATCGCCCAGGTCAACCGGATCGTCGAGTTGGGAGAGCTGGACCCCGAACACATTGTCACCCCGGGGATCTTCGTTCAGCGCGTGGTAGCAGTGCCGCTCGCCCCTATCTCGAATGCCAACGTCAACTGAGGCCCGCCATGACTGTCATGAAAAAACTATCGCGTAGCGAAATGGCCCAACGTGTGGCCGACGATATTCTCGAAGGCTCTTACGTGAACCTGGGCATTGGCGTGCCCACGCTGGTGGCCAACTACCTGGGTGACAAGGAAGTGTTCCTGCACAGTGAAAACGGTGTACTGGGCATGGGCCCGAGTCCTGCGCCGGGCGAGGAAGACGATGACCTGATCAACGCGGGCAAACAGCATGTGACGCTGCTGCCCGGTGGGGCCTACTTTCACCACGCCGATTCGTTTTCGATGATGCGCGGTGGGCACATCGATATTGCCGTGCTTGGCGCCTTCCAGGTTTCGGTCAACGGCGACCTTGCCAACTGGCACACCGGTGCCGAAGGTTCCATTCCCGCAGTGGGTGGCGCAATGGACCTCGCGACAGGCGCACGCCAGGTGTTCGTCATGATGGATCACCTGACCAAGACTGGCGAAAGCAAATTGGTGCCGCAATGCACTTACCCGCTGACCGGCATTGGCTGCGTGACTCGGATTTATACCGACCTGGCTATTCTGGACGTGACTGCGCAAGGCTTGAAGGTGCGGGAGATCGTCGCCGATATCAGCTTTGAAGACTTGCAAGCGCTCAGTGGCGTGCCGCTGATTCGATAACGGATCGAGTTTGCGTGGCCACGCAGCCATGTTGCCGGACGACTTCAAGCGTGTCCGGCAACATGGCTGCGATGGGTTGCTTGTTCGCTGGCGGCCGGACGCAGGCTGAACTGAACGTCATCTCGACGTTGTGGCCCTGGGTCGAACTGGGAAGAAGAGTCAGCCTGTTCAGGCCGCTATCCGGGTTGCCTGCAGTGCCAACTCGTGCAAACTGGCCAAACGCTGCATGACGCGCTCGACCACTTCCAGCCTGGCCACCGCACCACTGCGCAACTCCCCCATCGATTGCAAGGCGACCTCGGCCTTGTCCAGCCCCAGGCGCGTTGAATCGGTAAGCTGTTCAAGCCCCTGACGGGCATCTTGGGCCGACTTTTCCAGGCCTGTGGCGATCTGCCGGATTTGCGCACTGGAGTCCGCTGCCTGGCGCGACAGATTACGGACCTCGTCCGCCACCACTGCAAAACCGCGGCCATGATCACCGGCCCGCGCGGCCTCGATCGCGGCATTGAGTGCCAGCAGGTTGGTCTGTCGGGCGATGTCCTGGATGCTGCCGACAATCGCACCGATGCGTACCGACTGGCTGCCCAGTTCGTCGAAGACCTGGTCCAGGCGCTGCAGATACTGATCCAGGTCCCCAAGCACCGCAGCCGAAGACTGCATGCTCACCGCACTGGCCTGTACCCGCTCGCCCGCGCCTCGCGCCAACTGGTTGGCGAAGCGCATGTCTTCTTCAGTTTGCAGCACCACTCGGGTCAGGTGTTCAAGTGCCACCTTTACTTGAGCCCCCGGCCAAGCGGGCTCGGCCACAGGCAACGACACAAGCGGGACCGGCGCGTTGCAAATCATCGGTTCCGGCTCCTGCTGTACAAGCACTTCAACCACCCGCACTGGCTGACGGTGATAAAGCACCGCCGCTGCCAGCAGCAACAGGTCGATGATGCCGGCATATATCAGGTGCAGGCCATTGCCGGCAGCGAGCAGCAACACCGCGCTGCCAGCGGCAACCAAGGCCAATCGCGCCAGAATTTTATTGCTCATACTTGTCTCCAGGTCACTCACAGCAACGTCCAGGTGAAGCTCAGGATCAGTGTGCTCTTATTGTTGTTATGAACGAGGCAAGGCGTGGCGTCAGCATTGTTGCGCGCCATGTAAAGCACCGTCACGCAGGATGCAAGTGGAAGGTATTGAGACGGTGAGCGTGGCAATATCCGCTTTGCGCTTATCGCTATCCGCTTTGTGCAAGGGCACGACATAGATGCTGATCAGCGCGCGTACCGATTCTGCAAAGACCGAAGGCAAAATCAATGACGCCAACGTACCGATCAAGGTGTTCTGAACAGCATGAGCGCGCCCGGTTCAACCGGGCCGTGAAATACCGTGCTGACGCAGTTTGCGATAGAGCGTATTGCGGCTAATCCCCAGGCGTGCGGCAACATGGGCGATATGCCAGTGTTCTGCCTCAATCAGCGTCAGCAGCGTCTGCCGTTCGGATACCCCAAGCGGATCTTCAGCCAGCGCGGCGGTCGCTGGCGGTTCCGGCAGCAACTCTGCCAAGTCGTCCAGGGTGACACGTCCCTCCAACGCCAACGCTACCAGTGTGCGCAAACACGTACGCAGCTGCCGGACATTGCCCGGCCACGGTTGTTTCAGCAAGCGTTCCCTGACGCCCGCCTCCAGCCGAATCCTTGCACCTTTCGTCTCTTCGCGTAGCAGCAGGTCGAGCACACTGCCTTTGTCTGATCGTTCGCGCAACGGCGGGAGCTGCACGGCGAATCCGGCGATGCGATAAAACAGATCTTCGCGAAAGCGCCCTTCGGCCACACAGGTCAGCAGATCCTGGTGGCTGGCACTGATAAGGCGTACGTCGAGGGGACGCGCCGTCGCGCTACCTAGCGGCACCACTTCACGCTCCTCCAGCACCCGCAGCAGGCGAGTCTGTAACGCCAGTGGCATATCGGCGATCTCATCGAGAAATAGAATGCCGCCATGGGCCTGTTCCAGCTTACCGATCATCCCGTCCTTGCGTGCACCGGTGAAGCTGCCGCCGCGATAGCCGAACAGTTCGCTCTCGATCAGCGTTTCTGGAATGGCCGCACAATTGATCGCCACAAACGGCTGGCTCGCCCTGGCGCTGGCGCGATGCAGCGCCGCCGCAAAGGCTTCTTTGCCGGTACCGGTTTCGCCCTGCAGGAACACCGGAACGTCACGTTCCAAAACACGCAATGCGCGAGCAAAGCCGCGTTGCAGGCGCGGGTCTTCGAGGCACACGCGCACATCGTTGATCTTGGGGACAGCAGGAGTGACCAAAGGCACCTGGCGCAGGGGTTCTCGCAGCTGTCCGTAGAGCAGGCGCCCGTCCACCAGCCGCATTGGCCAACAGACACTCGGTTGGGCGCTGGCCTGACTCATCACCTGATCGATAGGTGTTTCCAGCAGCATCGTCAGAGATTGCCCGATCACTTGATCACGGCTGAGGCCCAGCAGATCCAGCGCCGCTTGATTGACGGAACAGATACGGGCGCCCTCGTCGAAACTGAGCAGTCCTTCACCCAGCAGCCCAACGAAGCCGGCCTCAGGATGGAAGCGCAGCAAGTATCGTTGCGGATCATGCCCCAGGAAAAAACAGTTCTCGATCAACTTGGCTGACAGGTTGGTCAATGCCATGGCCTGGAAGTGTTGCTGAAGACTGTGGTCATCCCTTGCAGAAGAGAGGTTGAGCACGGCAAGCAACTCTCCACCGGCATCGAATATCGGGCTGGCCGAACAGGTCAGGCCGACGTGTTTGCCACGGAAATGCTCATCTCGACGGATGGTCACATGTTGGCGCTCGACCAGGCAGGTGCCGACACCGTTGGTGCCCTCACAATCCTCACTCCACACCGAGCCGAGCCACAGCCCGGAGCGCTGGGCATCGGCGCGTTCCGATTCGTTGAACACACTGTCGATCGCCACACCGCGAGCATCGGTGAGCAGTACCACGTGGCCGTCCCGCCCGAGCTGTTGGTGCAAACTGTTCATCTGCCAGTGCGCCACGGCAATAATGTGTTCCAGAGGCGCTCGGTGATCCTGCAAGCGTGCTTGTTCAACCACATTAGGTGCGCGGCGGCTGGCGGGATCGAGCTGATACTGATCCAGGCATCGGCGCCAGGATCGCGTGATGGCCAGGTCAGCAACGGGACTGTGGCTGGCGACAGTGCCCTGCACAGCTTGTAGCACTTGTTGTGCATGGGCGTTGATCAAAGCCGGCTTCATTGTTGTTGTTCTCCGCTACGGTCAGGACACGGGTCTATTCGCAGCTTATATGAAAAGACGGCAACGAGCGTTTTTTGCGCCGCGTGACACTCTGTCATCCGCCATTCCCGAATTCGTGACATGAATCCTGATCAAGGCCTGGGCAATATTACGCCAGCCGCTCTGCAACAACGCTTTCGTGAAGATGGCCCGCGCCTTGCTCTAGGACTGGTCGTTACCAAAACAACAAGATCGGGAGAGGCTCCATGAACATCGCTGTCGAAACACCCCTGCAAACGCCAACTGCCCAGCTCGCGACCTGGGTCGAAACCCTCGGCGAGCGCCTCGCCCAACGTGATCTGGACGGCACGCTGGAACTGTTTGCCGAGGAGTGTCACTGGCGGGACCTGCTACTTTTCAGCTGGAACCTGGTGACCTTGGAAGGCAAGCCTGCCATCCGGGATATGCTCGAAACGCGCCTCGACCAGACTCATCCCGGGCGATGGATACTGGAAGGTGAGGCGACGCTGAACAACGGTGTGCTCGAAGGCTGGATCAGCCTGGAAACCGACGCGGCGCGAGGTAAAGGCTACGTGCGCTTGAAGGAAGGCTTGTGCTGGACGCTGCTGACGACCATGCGTGAGCTCAAGGGTTATGAAGAACCCAGCGGCCGCCGTCGCCCAATGGGGGCCAGTCATGGTCACGCCCATGCCGACAAACGCAACTGGCTGGAGCGCCGTCGTGATGAAGAAGCCGCGCTCGGCATCACCAGCCAACCGTACTGCCTGATCGTGGGCGGCGGCCAGGGCGGGCTGGGGCTCGCAGCGCGGCTCAAGCGAATGGGCGTGCCAACCCTGATCGTCGACAAGGCCGAACGGCCTGGCGATCAGTGGCGCGGTCGCTACAAGTCGCTGTGTTTGCACGACCCGGTCTGGTACGACCACATGCCCTACCTGCCCTTCCCCGATCACTGGCCGGTCTTCACCCCGAAAGACCAGATTGGCGACTGGCTGGAAATGTACACCAAAGTCATGGAGCTCAATTATTGGCCGCGCACAGAATGCGTGAGCGCCAGCTTTGACGAACAAAGTGCCACCTGGAAGGTTGAAGTGCAGCGCGATGGCGAGCGTCTGACTTTGCAGCCGACCCAGTTGATCCTCGCCACCGGCATGTCTGGCGTACCCAATGTGCCCAGTTATCCGGGTGCCGAGGCATTCAAAGGCCAGCAGCATCATTCCAGCCGCCATCCCGGCGGAGACGCCTGGCGCGGCAAGCGTGCGGTGGTCATCGGTGCGAACAATTCGGCTCACGACATCTGCGCCGACCTGGTGGAGAACGGCGCCGAGGTGACCATGGTGCAGCGCTCCAGCACCCACATCGTGCGTTCCGACAGTTTGATGGAGCTCGTGTTCGGCGGGCTCTACTCTGAAGACGCCGTGGAATCGGGTTTGACCACGGACAAGGCTGACATGCTGTTCGCCTCGATCCCCTACAAGGTCATGCCAAGCTTTCATCAACCCGTCTTTGACGCGATCAAGGAGCGTGACAAGGACTTCTACGAGCGCTTGGCCAAGGCCGGCTTCATGCTCGATTTCGGTGACGATGAGTCCGGGCTTTTCATGAAGTACGTACGCCGTGGTTCTGGTTACTACATCGACGTCGGCGCCTCTGAACTGATCGCCAACGGCACGATCAAGCTCAAGAGCGCGCCTGGCCTGGGTGTCGAACGCATCGAAGCGGATGCCGTCGTGCTCAACGATGGCAGCCGGCTACCGGCCGATCTGATCGTCTACGCCACGGGCTATGGCTCAATGAATGGTTGGGCGGCGAAGCTGATTTCCCAGGAAGTCGCTGACAAGGTCGGTCGTTGCTGGGGCTTGGGTTCCGGAACCACGAATGATCCTGGCCCCTACGAGGGCGAACTGCGGAACATGTGGAAGCCAACCCAGCAGGAGAACCTCTGGTTCCACGGCGGCAACCTGCATCAATCACGGCATTATTCGCTGTATCTGGCGCTGCAGTTGAAGGCGCGCTTCGAAGGGATCAATACATCCGTCTACCGCCTTGCAAAGCGTCACCACACCGGCTGAGTCAAATGGCGCCCAGTCTTGGCTGGGCGCCTCTGCACTCTGGCCCCATTGGGTCTTCTGGTTCTCCATCCGTCGCCATCGAGTCGTGCGTATAATGCGTTTCCTTTCAATCGCTTAAGCTGTCCAATGAAAAAACTGCTTGCCATCGTAGCGCTGTCGCTCTCGATCATTACCCCCGCCTTTTCCAGTCCTCCATCGACCTTCTCCGAAGCCAAGGTCATCGCAAAGCAGAAGATCTACCTCGACCAGGCGAACAGCGCCATGGGCGAGCTCTATTGCGGCTGCAAATGGACGTGGGTCGGTAAGTCGGGTGGCCGTATCGATGCCGAATCATGCGGCCTCAAGGCCAGGAAACACGAGAATCGTGCGCAGCGGACTGAGTGGGAACACATCGTTCCCGCCTGGACGTTCGGTAACCAACGCCAATGCTGGAAGAACGGCGGGCGCGAACACTGTGTAGACGATGATCCTGTGTTTCGAGCAATGGAAGCAGACCTGTTCAACCTGTACCCCTCTGTTGGAGAGGTGAACGGCGACCGGAGTAATTTCAACTACGGCATGGCCGCCGGGATAGCGCCGCAGTATGGCCAATGCAAGACGCGGGTGGATTTCGACCAACATGCTGCGGAACCGCGTGACGAGGTCAAAGGGCTGGTTGCCCGAACAACCTTTTACATGTTCGACAGATACAAACTGAGCATGTCACGCCAGCAGCAACAGCTACTGATGGCTTGGGACAAGCAGTACCCGGTTTCGCCTTGGGAAATAGAGCGGGATCGACGCATTGCAGCGATCATGGGGCACTCCAATCCATTCGTAACGGGCGAGCGTCGATGGTCGCAAGGATACAAGGCCGTGGGTGATGGGGTGGTTAGCGCCATTCCTGTTAATCCTCCGCGAACAGCAGCCCAGCCAACCTTGGCCAGCGCGACCGGCGCAGGCTTGATCATTGGCAACCGAAATAGCCAGGTCTACCACCTCTCCATCGGGTGCCCCGGGTATGCTCAGATGTCCGCGAAAAATCAGGTCTCCTTCACGTCAGAATCTGAAGCTCAGGCGGCGGGATATCGAAAGGCAGGCAACTGCAAATAGGGGGTTTGCCGCCCCCGGCAACGTCAAGAGAACGGCCTTTCCAGCAAAGGCCCTTCCGACCACTGATCATTTATATTCGTGGTTTTCCCGTACTTCCGATATGCGGTCATAACTTTCGCGTTCCTCCGAGTCCTAACAAGCTGATCGTCGATGGAATATTGGCGTGCGCTGCGGTTTAGCCTGTTACGGAGATAAGTTAATGATATTCAACGTACAAAATTTTGGCGCTAAAGGCGATGGAAGTACCGACGACACGGCGGCGATACAGAGTGCCATTGATGCGGCAGCTGCTGCTGGTGGCGGTCAGGTGTATATGCCAGCCGGAACCTACATCGTTTCCGCAGGGACGGAACCCTCAGACGGTTGCCTGATGCTCAAGAGCAACGTCTACCTGTACGGCGACGGGATGGGCGTCACCAACGTCAAGGTGGCCGACGGCTCCGACACCAAGATCACGGGCGTTATCCGCTCCGCCTATGGTGAGGAAACCCACGATTTCGGGGTCAGTAATCTGACCATCGACGGCAACCGCGACAACACCACGGGCAAGGTCGACGGATGGTTCAACGGCTACATTCCCGGCGAAGAAGGCTACGATTCCAACGTCACCCTCGACAGCGTCGAGATCAAGGATTGCTCCGGGTATGGTTTCGATCCCCACGAGCAGACCGTCAACATGGTCATCAAGAACAGCGTGTCCCACGGCAATGGCCTGGATGGCTTCGTCGCTGACTTCCTGAGCGACAGCACCTTTGAAAACAACATTGCCTACGATAACGACCGGCACGGTTTCAACGTCGTTACCAGCACCCACGACTTCACCCTGACCAATAACATTGCCTACGACAACGGCGGCAATGGCATCGTGGTGCAGCGCGGCAGCGAAGACATTCCCTCCCCGAGCAATATCACCATTACCGGTGGCGAGGTGTACGGCAACGGCGCCGAAGGGGTGCTGATCAAGCTGTCCAGCGAGGTGACGGTCACTGGCGTCGATATCCACGACAACGCCAGCGCCGGGGTGCGCATCTACGGCAGCAACCACGTCGAGATCATCGACAACACGCTCAACAACAACTCCCTGGGCAACCCCGTTCCGGAAATCATCATCCAGTCCTACGACGACACCCTGGGCGTGTCCGGCAAGTACTTCAACGGCAGTGACAATACGATCCAGGGCAACAGCATCAGCGGCAGCGACCTGTCGACCTATGGCGTTGCAGAGCGCAATGAAGACGGCACCGATCGCAACGCCATCGTCGGCAACACCATCAGCCACACCAGCAAAGGCGCGACGCTGGTCTATGGCGACGGCAGCTACGCCAGTGCCACGGTGCCGATGACCACTGTGCAAGGCACGGCTGGCAACGACACCCTGCTGGGCAGCACCGCCAGCGAGATCTTCTTCGGCGCAGCCGGGAACGACACCATCAACGGCGGAGCCGGTGCCGACATTCTGGTGGGCGGTGCGGGCATCGACAAACTCACGGGCGGTACCGGCGCCGATACCTTCCGTTTCTCCTCGCAGTCCGACAGTTACCGCAACGCCACAGCAAGCTTCGATGACACGATCACCGACTTCGACGTCACCCAGGACAAGATCGACCTCGCCGGCCTTGGTTTCACCGGCCTGGGCAATGGCCGTGGCGGCACGCTGCAGGTCAGCTACAGCGCCAGCAATGACCGTACCTACATCAAGGACTACGATGCCGACGCCAGCGGCAATCGCTTCGAGCTGATTCTTTCGGGCAATCTCGCCAGCACCCTGACCGCCAGCAATTTCATCTTCAATCGAGTCATCACCGGCACCAGCGCCAGTGACGCGTTGTCAGGCAGCGATTCGGCCGACACCTTGCTTGGCCTGGCAGGCAACGACAGCCTGGCTGGCGGCGCGGGCGATGACAAGCTTGACGGCGGCGCCGGCATGGACAGCCTTTCCGGTGGCGCCGGAGCGGACACTTTTGTCTTCTCCAGCCGCATGGACAGTTATCGCAACTACAACACTGGCGGCGCCAACCTCAGCGACGTGATCACCGATTTCGATATCAGCGCCGACAAGATCGACCTCTCGGCCATCGGTTTTACCGGCCTGGGCGATGGCAAGAACAACACGGTGTACCTGGCGCTGAACAGTACCGGCACCAAGACCTACATCAAGTCGCTGGCCGCCGACGCCGATGGCAACCGTTTCGAAGTGACGCTCACTGGCAACTACCTCGACAAGCTGACCAGCGCCAACTTTGTCTTTGCCACGGCGTCTACGACCAACCAGGCGCCGGTGCTGGCTACCCCCCTGCTCGATCAGAACGCCACGGAAAGCACCCCGTTCAGCTACGTGGTGCCGGCCACCAGCTTCACCGATCCGGATAACGACAGCCTCAGCTACATCGCCAAACTGGCCGATGGCAGCGCCCTGCCCGCCTGGCTGACGTTCGATGCGGCGACTCGTACGTTCAGCGGAACACCGAGCGATACCGCATCGGGCACTTACTCTATCCAGGTCACCGCGACGGATGGCAGCAACGCCACGGTCAGCGACAGCTTTACCCTCGCGGTGCAGGATGTGCCGGCCTCTTCCACGCAGATCAACGGCACGCCGAACAATGACACCCTGACCGGCACCGCTGCCAATGAACAACTGTTCGGTGGCGCCGGCAACGACACGCTCAATGGCGGCGCGGGCAACGATATTCTGGTGGGTGGCACGGGGGCGGACAAGCTCACCGGCGGCGCGGGTGCCGATGTGTTCCGCTACACCTCGTCGCTCGACAGTTACCGCACCAGTTCCACCAGCGTCAGCGACCAGATCCTCGATTTCGACGTGACCGCCGACAAGATCGATGTGGCGGCGCTTGGTTACACGGCCCTGGGCAACGGTCTGAATGGCACCCTGCAACTGACCTACAGCGCGTCGACCAACCGCACTTACCTCAAGGACCTCACCGTCGACGCCAACGGCAACCGCTTCGAAGTGTCGATGGCGGGCAACCTGGTGAGCAGTCTGACGGCGAGTCATTTTGTCTTCGCCGGCCAGAACACCTCGAGCAATGTCGCGCCGGTGGTGACCATTCCCCTGCTCGACCAGAACGCCACCGAAAGCACGCCATTCAGTTACACGGTGGCCCGTGACAGCTTCACCGACGCCAACCAGGATGCATTGGTCTATACCGCGACCCTGGCCGACGGCAGCGCCCTGCCTGCCTGGCTGAGTTTCAACGCCACCAGCCTTTCGTTCAGCGGCACGCCGCTGAGCACGGCGTCCGGCAATTACAACGTCCTGGTCAAGGCCACCGATCCATCGGGAGCCTCGGTCAGCGACAGCTTCGCCCTGGCGGTGGCCGATGCGCCGGCCACTACCATCGCCGGCACCAACAATGCCGAAACCCTCAACGGCACGGCGGGCGCGGACCTGATCCTTGGCCTGGGTGGCAATGACACCATCAAGGCCGGCACCGGCGCGGACATCCTTGATGGTGGCGCTGGGCGCGACTCGCTGTACGGAGGCGATGGCGCCGACACCTTCCGCTACACCGACGTGCTCGACAGCTACCGTGACTACGACACCGGCGGAATCACCGCCACCGATACGATTTATGACTTTACCGCAGGCGTCGACAAGATCGATGTGTCGGGCCTGGGCTTTCTCGGTCTGGGCGACGGCAGCAATGGCACGCTGTACATGACCCTCAACGCCGCTGGCGACAAGACCTACGTCAAGTCCGCCGAAGCGGATGCCGATGGCAACCGTTTTGAGATTGCCCTCAATGGCAATTACCTCAACACCCTGACCGCCAGCGACTTCGTGTTCGGTGAGCGCGCGCAACAGGACATCCTCTACCTGCCCACCCTCGGCCAATCCAATGCGCGCCTGCTGCGCATGACCGAAGACGACGATCAGTCCGGCACCTCGATGCTGGTCAAGGACCTGGACCGCTACACGCCTTATGACGTGCGCAGCCAGTTCACCGATGCCGATGGCAACGGTATCGACATCGCGGTAGGTGGTAGCACGGTCAACGGCCTGTCGACCCTAAGCGCCGAGGAACTCAAGTTGTGCTGGTGGCTGACCGACACCGATCAACCGGGGCCCGCGCTATTGCGTGCCGTAGCGTTGCTGGGAGATCAACTGACCGAACTGAAATCGATCGATAACGTCACCATGGGCATCATTTGGGGACAAGGCGAAGAAGCCGCCCAGGAGATTGGCCGCGCCACCGACAAGACGGCGGCAGCCGCGGCCTACAAGGCGGCAACCCTGAAGGTGTTTGATTACCTGCATACCCAGTTCGGCAGCTTCAGCGTGTACATGATGGAAACCGGCCACTACCAGGAGGATGCGGCGCGCGCCCGTGGTTATTCGCCCGAGAAGATTGCCTCCATCGTCGAGGGCGTTGGTTATGTCCGCGCCGTCCAAGAGGAGATCGCTGCAGAGCGCACCGACGTCAAGCTGGCGGTGGACTACACCGACCTGCCCTTGCGCTACGAAGTCGATCCGCTGGTGTATCCGGACGACGTCTGGCACCTGCACGAGGAATCGGCGGAAATCGTCGGCCAGCGCCTGGCCGACTACATCGCCAATGACCTTGGGTTTCAAGGTGACCCCAGCGACAACAATAGTGTTCAGGCGATTTTCGACAACGCTCAAAACCAGGGCGGCATGATCTCCGGTACTGACCAGGCCGATACCCTGGTGGGCAGCTCGGGCAATGACACCCTGGATGGCGACCTGGGTGCCGACACCATGACCGGTGGCGACGGCAATGACATCTATGTGGTCGATAACGCATCCGACAGCGTGGTTGAGACCAACACCTCACCCGCGCAGATCGATACGGTACAGGCCTCGGTCAGTTGGACCTTGGGCGCCAATCTGGAAAATCTGGTGCTTACCGGTGTGTCGGAGATCGACGGTAACGGTAATGAGCTGCGTAACTTCATCACCGGCAATGCCGCCGCCAACGTGCTCAATGGTGCCGCAGGGGCCGACAGCATGAGTGGCGGCGACGGTAACGACACCTACTATGTCGACAACGTCGACGACAGCGTGATCGAGGCCCAAAGCAATCCGGTGCCAGGAGGTATCGACAGCGTGCACAGCAGTTTGGCGGCCTACACCCTCAGTGCCAATGTCGAAAACCTGTATATCGATAGCACCGGCGCCGCCAACGGAACGGGCAATGCGTTGGACAACACACTGTTCGCCGCAGCGGGCAACAATGTGCTGGACGGGCGCGAGGGTAATGACACCGTGTCTTTCGAACGCGCCCTGTCCGGTGTCACCGTCACGCTCTCGACGTCAGCGCAACAAAACACCGTGGGTTCAGGGCTCGACACCTTGAAGTTCTTCGAAAACCTGACCGGCAGTGCCTACGCCGACAGTCTGTCGGGCAACAGCGCGGCGAACGTACTCAATGGCGGTGCGGGCAACGATACGCTGGTGGGCGGTTCCGGCGATGACCGCTTGATCGGCGGAGCAGGCACCGACACGCTCACCGGTGGCACGGGTGCGGACACTTACGCATTTGGTGCGCTGTCGGACATGGGTATTGGGGATTTGCGCGATGTGATCAATGGCTTCAAGACCACTGAGGGCGATCACCTGGATTTCACCGGCCTGGACGCCAACCCGTTGACCGCCACTGTCGATACCTTCACCTTCATCGGCAGCAACGCGTTCGACCCTGCCAACGCCACCGGCCAGCTGCGCTTTGCCGATGGCATTCTCTACGGCAGCGTCAACGCCGACGCCACCCCGGAGTTCGAGTTCGCACTGGTGGGGGTCAAGGAGCTGCACGCCAGCGATTTCACCGCATGAGTCAACACCTGTAGGCGCGAGCCCGCTCGTGAAGCGGTGGCAGATCCAGCATGGATGCTGACCGACCCACCGCTTTCGCGGGCAAGCCCGCTCCCACAGGTGGTTTGTCGTGCCCACAAATCCAAGGACAACCACAAATCAAAATGTGGGAGCGGGCTTGCCCGCTCCCACAGGGATTTGCACTTTGAGGGGAGGCAGGCGTCAATCTTGCCCTTGCTTCATGTCTCAGAACAGGTTTTGCACTTGCTCCAGGACTGCCCGGTTCATCTGGCCGGTATGGGTGTGCAGGCTTACATAGCTTTGCAGCATGTCTAGCTTGGTATCGAGCAAATCCCGTCGTGCCTGGAACACCCGCTGCTGGGCATCGAGAATATCCACCGTGGATCGCACGCCACCCTGGAAACCTTTTTGAGTGGAGATCAGCGCCCGCTGATTGGACTCCACCGCCCGCTGCATGGCCTTGCTCTTGGCAAATCCGGCCACCACACCCAGGTAGTCGGCCTCGATATCCTCGGCCAATTGTTGGCGCTGTACATCATAATCGGACTGGGCGCCGGCCACCTGGGCCTCGGCCTTGGCCACCGACGCACGCACCGCACCGCCGCTATACAACGGGATATCCAGTTGAACCCCCACGTAATAGGCGTCCTGTCGCGGGTCTTGCTCCTGATACTGACGGTTTTCCCGGCGACTCAGCTGGCTGGTCAGCGACAAGGTCGGATAATGCCCGGCGCGTTGGCTGTCGGCCTGGGCCTCGGCGACTTTCACCGCCGCCAGCCGCGCTGCCAGCTCGGGGTTGGCTTCACGGGCAATGTCCGTCCAGTACGACAGATCCCGTTCCGGCGGTATCGGGGTGCCAGCGGGCAGTTCTTCGTCCATCGCCTGGATGTCATCGATGGCGACACTGGCGCGACCGGACAATGCCCGCAACGCCGCCACCCGACGAGCCTGGGCCTCGGCCTCCTGGGCTTCGACCAGGTCGAGCCGGGCCTGGGCTTCATCAACATCGGTGATCGCGCCCTGCCCGCCCTGGTAGAGTTTTTTGCTCTGCGTCACCAACCCGTTGATGGCGGCCTTTTGCTGGGCGATCAACTTGATCTCGTTCTCGGCCCGGGCGACGTCGAAGTATCCTTTCGCAACCCGGTCGTACAGTGTCTGGCCGGCAACGTCGAACAATTGGGTACCCAATTGCCCACGCGCCTTGCCTTCCTGATACGCCGCCCAGCGCCCCTTGTCGTACAGCGGTTGCTGCGCCGCCAGGGTGACATTGTTCGACTGGTAATCGTTACTGTTGACGTAACTGCTGTCATCGCCGCCATCGGTACGACCGCCGTAG
Source organism: Pseudomonas sp. EB271-G4-1 (assembly GCF_058791355.1). Lineage (NCBI taxonomy): Bacteria > Pseudomonadati > Pseudomonadota > Gammaproteobacteria > Pseudomonadales > Pseudomonadaceae > Pseudomonas > Pseudomonas sp. EB271-G4-1. The sequence goes on along the minus strand of NZ_JBYTEO010000021.1, from coordinate 3,975 downwards.
CCGTAGCGCGACGTCAGCGACACTTGCGGATAGAGGCCACCGCGGCCGATCGCCTCTTCATGGGTCGACGCCTCAAAGGCATGGGCGGCCGATTGCACGGTCGGGTCGTTGACGCGCGAAGCATCGTACGCGGCGGTCAGGCTCAGTGCCTCCTGGGACGCCCAGACGGGACTGAATGCTCCCCAACCGGTACACAGACTCAGCAACAGGCGGGCGCTATAACGGAACCGTACGGTCATGCTCATTCCTCTTTGAAGGCTGCGAGCAAGCGTTCGCGCAAGGGTTTCATCAGGTAGTTCATCAAGGTGCGCTCACCCGTGACCACCGTGACGTCGGCCAGCATGCCTGGGCGCACCAGCAGGCCGGCGGTCTGTAGCAACACCACGGTGTCTGCGGGAATTTCCACCTTGGCGGAAAAATACGGCTGGTGGGTCTGTTCATCGATCAACTGGTCGGCCGACACCGTCGTCACCGTGCCGGTGACCGTCGGGGTGTCCACCCGTTGCAGCGCCGTGAAATGCACGTGCACCGGCAGCCCCGGACGCAATTTATTGGCCATCAACGGCTCGAAACGCGCGGTGATCGCCATCGGCGCATCCAGCGGCACCACCTGCATCAGGGTTTGACCGGCCTGCGCAACGCCGCCGACCGTATGAATGCTCACGTCCATTACCTGCCCGGACACCGGTGCCCGGATCGCACCGTTGTCGACTTCAAACTCAAAGGCCTGGATCTGATCGGCATAGCCTGACGCCTCGGCCGAGACTTCACTGAGCTGGATTTCAGCATCGCGACGAAATTCCTGCTGCGCCTGCAAGGCCTTGAGCCGACTTTCATTGATCGCCTGGCGTGTCCGGCCGATATCGCCCACCCCGGAAGCGATTTGCCCGGCCATCTGGGCGGCGTTGCGCTCGGCCTCGAACAGCTTGTTGCGTGCCACATAGCCCTCGCGAGCCAGCTCACGCAGGCCTTCGAGCTCCTGCTGCTGGAAGCGCATCTGCGTGTCGTAGTTGCGCTTGACGCCTTCGTAGCCAAGCAATTGCTGCTGCAAGGCCGCGGCTTCGTGTTCGATGATCTGCAAGCGACTGCCCAATTCTGCGCGACGGGTCTCAAACAGCTGGCTCTGCAAGGCCATGGCGGCCTTGACCCGGGGCTCTTCAGCGTGGTCCAGCAGTTCGGCGGGCCATTGGATGCCGGTTGTGCCCAAGCGCTCGGCAATCAACCGCGCCTCGACGCTGCGAGCCTTGAGCAACTTGCCCCGGGTCACGTCGAGTTGTGACCGCGCTTGCACCGTGTTGAGCTGCACCAGCAACTGCCCCTGGTTGACGCGGTCGCCATCGCTGACCAACAGTTTTTCCACAACGCCACCCACCAACGACTGCACCGCTTTGCGTTCGCCCGCCACGACCACCGTGCCGCTGCCCACGACTCCCTGGTCGAGCGGCGCCAAGCAGGCCCATAGCAGGAAGCCGCCAAGCGCCAGGACCAGGAAACCCACGCCATAGCGCGCCACGCTTCCCGCGTCGGTATTGGCACCCGCCGGCGCCGGGTTTGCGCGCAGGATCGGTCGCTGCTCGCTGTACACCTGTGTGCCCGGAGTCAGATCATGCATCTTCGCCAGCCTCCTTGACCGCTGCCGGCCTTGGCGCCGCAATCAATGCCTTGAGCACCCGATCCCGTGGACCGAAGGCTTGTTGGGTGCCGTCCTTGAGCACCAGGATGTGATCGACCACCGCCAGTACATTGGGTCGATGGGTTATCAGTACCACGGTGCTTCCGGCCGCCTTGAGCGCACGAATAGCCTGGACCAGCGCCAACTCTCCGGCTTCATCGAGATTGGAGTTCGGCTCATCTAGCACGATCAGCGACGGAAGCCTGTAAAGTGCGCGGGCCAGCCCCAGGCGCTGCTTTTGTCCGCCGGACAAGCCAAGCCCGCCGGGGCCCAGCGGCGTGTCGTAACCCTTGGGGAACTTCAGGATCATCTCGTGAATGCCGGCATGACGTCCGGCCGCGATGATCTTGTCGGCGTCCTGCTCACCGAAGCGGGCAATATTGTCGGCCACGTTGCCGTCGAACAATTCAATGTCCTGTGGCAGGTATCCGAGGTAGGGGCCCAAGGCGTCGTGAGACCATTGACTGATCTCGGCGTCGTCCAGGCGCACCGATCCGCCCATCGCCGGCCAGATCCCGACCAGCGCCCTGGCCAGCGTTGATTTGCCACTGGCGCTGGGGCCGACGACAGCGAGCACTTCGCCGCTGGCCAGGCTGAAATTGATCCCGCGCAGGATCGGTTGCGAGGCACCGGGCGGGCCAACGTACACCTGCTCCAGACGTACTGCGCCGGTGGGTGGCGGCAAAGGCATACGCAGGCGCTCGCGCGGGTGTTGGGCAAGCAGCAGGCTCAGGCGCTGGTAACTCTGACGGCCAGCGGTGAATTGCTTCCACGAGCCGATGGCGATTTCCACGGGTGCCAGGGCGCGCCCCAACAGCAGCGACATGGCGATCATCATGCCCGCCGATAACTGGCCTTCGAGCACCAGCAATGCGCCCAGGCCCAGGGCCAGCGACTGCCCGGAGATGCGCACGAAACGTGTCATCGAAGTGATCCGCGCGCTTCGGTCGCTGGCATGGGCCTGGGCGGCAACGATGCGCTGCTGCAGCAGGCTCCAGCGCTGGCGTAATGGCCCGAGCATGCCCAGGGCCTGGATGACTTCGGCATTCTGGAAGGAGCTGTTCAGGTAAATCGAGGACTGCACGCCGAGCCGATTGGCTTCGCCCAGAGGCGTTCGAGTCGCCAATTCGCCCCACAGGGCCAGACCGATCAGCACCAGGGCCAGCACCACCGTCAGCACGCCGAACCAGGGGTGGATAATGAACGCTACCAGCACAAAAATCGGCAACCAGGGCGCATCGAGCAACGCAATCAGGCCCTGGCCGGTGATCAATTGCCGTAGCGTCGCCAAATCGATGAGCACTTGCGCCGGGTTGGCGTTGTGTTCGCGAAGACTGCGGGCGAAAGCCGCGTCGAAAATCCGCTCACCCAAGGCATCGTCAAGCCCCGCGCCCATGCGAATCATCACCACACCGCGAACCCATTCGATCAGGGCGCTGAACATCAACAGGCCCAGGGCGATGAAGGTGAGCATGAACAACGTGGTTTCGTTGCGACTGGTGAGTACCCGGTCGTACACCTGCATCATGTAGAGCGACGGCACCAGCACCAGCAGGTTGATCACACCACTGAACAGCGCCAACGACCAGAACACCCGGCGGTAGCTTAATAGAGCGGCATCGATGTCGTGCCGTGGATCGAGAAGAGAACCCAATAGAATGTCGCTCGTAAAAGAATGAGTCGGTTCGGGACGCAATCCATCGCGAGCGTAAGCCCAAGGGGCGAAACACTAAATGCAGCCTGACGTGCCGCTATCAGAGACGAATCTCGTCGTTAGAGGCGCCAATAACTGACAACGTGACTTCGGGATAGTGCCGGTCATGGACATCGGGCTTTTAATTGGGTGACGGGCGGGTATGTTGCGCATCGGCACGGGCGCTTGTTGTTGGAGTACATGTCCATTGCTGCGGTAGCGGCGGCTTAGGGTTTCGCTTCGCCCCACTGCCAGAACGAAGGCATTGCTCCGTGGGTCGCCCGCGATCAACAGCAAAGCGAGGCGGCCTTATAGCCGACCTGACTGTTACGGGTGCACCTGATCCCTTGTGGGAGCGAGCCTGCTGGCGATTGATCGTTCCCACGCTCTGCGTGGGAATGCCGGCAGGGACGCTCTGCGTTCCACTGACGACGCATTAATTGAGCCGTGCGCAACGGTGATGCGTAGCGTCACAGGAAGCCCTGTGTGAAATTTGCTGTCGGAGTGCATATCCATTGCTGCGGTAACGGCCACTTATGGTTTCGCCCTTACGGCGACTCCCTTTTTCAAACGCCAAAAAGGAAGCAAAAGGCTTTGCCCCACCACTCGG